>CAWUXI010000048.1:0-4624 GCA_963926405.1 uncultured Flavobacteriales bacterium | reverse complement strand
TGCACGTGTAGAACTATAAAAAAGTGCAATTGCGAAGATTAGTAAAACAACAAATAGAATAGATCTGGTTATTGGGTTTTTTTCTTTATCAAAAGTCATACTCAATATAACAGGGAAGAAAAGTGCAATTACGGCTCCATAGGACGTGTGATCCTTGAAAAAAGGAGACATTATCCAATGTCCAACTTCCTCGCTAAATCCATGTGATGCATGTTTTACAAGAGTGAGAAGTAGCACTGCGGTTAATGGTATAATATACATCCATAAAAACGTGTACATGTTTTTAACTCCTTTTCTAAAAAACCATATTCCAAAGAAATAGATAGGCACAATAAACCACATTCGAGAAAGTAAAAACTTAAAGGATATTAAGGGGTCTTCACTTGTTAGGCTGGTTATAAATATCCACCCTAAATTAAAGAGTATTGCTAATGTAATGGGGTGATTTAATATTCTTGTATCCCTCTTAATACTACCGAAAAACTGTTTGTACAGAAACACAAGCATTATGCCAAATAGTATAGGTTCTGTTGGTAAATACATGCCAATTCCTCCAATATTAAGTTGCTCCAGATTTAATGATAAAGGGGTGCAGAAAACAACAAATAGAAAAAGTTTGTCCAGTGCAAAAAGAGCTGCAAATACTACTAATAAAATAATTGGCAATAAATTAAAAAAGTATAAATCTTTATAAGTAAATAAGAGATTGACAGATAGAAAAAGAATCCCAACCAAATAAACCCAGTTATTTCTAATTGATTTTATCAAGGTAGAGCTCTATTTAGAGTTTGCTTTAAGCTCTTTTATTTTTGCGACCAACAATAATAAAATTATGGCAAATAAAATCGTAGCAAAAGTGGAGACTGCAACAATTAACCAACGAATAGGGTACGCTTTTTTCTCTGCAGGACTAGCGAGTTCAACAACAAATTTGTGCGATATGTTGGACTGCGCATCTGATTCTGATTGTTCGTATGAAGTTTCCATTGTCGCCATTCTTTCTGACAAAAATTCTGCACGTACTTGAAATGATTGTAATACACTTCCATATTTTTCTGTCATTTCAAGTTTTTTCTCGTACTTGGTTCTAGTCTCATCGTCCTTAGCAGAGTTCATAGCTAGGGTTAAACCTTGGTATGCTTGGTTTGTAACAACTCCTAAAGTCGTTAGTTTCGACATAGTGTCTCTTAATACATTCATCTCGTCTTGAAGTTTTTGAAGTTTCATTTTTTTCACTTCAAATTCTAATAATGCACGTTCATGTATAATTGAATTTTTGGTGCTATCAAATAAATTCGAAATATGATTTGCAATAAGTGCTGCAGTATCTTTGTCGTGGTCAAGTACATTTATTAGTACTGCTCCCTTATTGTTTCTTTGAAAAGTAATATTGTCACTATAAGTTTCCGCAAGTTCTGTGTATTTTAATGCACTGGCTGTATCGATATCATAATGTTTCATTAAGTCGAATCGAGTAATTATTTTTTCTCTCACCAATGCAGATTCAAGGATTTGTAGCATTTGTTCAGCCTCTTCCTCTTCACCGAATTTTGTAACACTCTGGTCTTCTGTTATTACCTCCGAAAAAGTAATGGAACTAGACTTTGTCGGGAATAAGGTCACAGTTGAGAGGAATTTTTCTTGCATCAGTAAGGAAACAACCGAGGAAATAACAGCTGCTACTAAACCTAAGATGATAAGTGCTTTTCTTGATTTCCAAAGAAATGTTATTAAGTCAATGGAATCGAATTCGTTAGATTTATTACTCATGAAGTTGGTTTTTTGTGTTGGCAAAGATAATTTTTAATTTAGTATAAAATAACCTGTTTTCAAATTTGAAATGTTAGATCCAAAACCAAAGAAACTATCTTTTTATTGCCTTTCTTTTAATATATTTAATAGACTTTTAATACTAAACATTCCAATTATTAGAGATAGGGTAACCCCGATTGAAATTAAGATTACTAGGTTCCAGGCCCAAAAATAATTTTCATAAGGTAAAAAGTAGACAATGCAACTAAAAATGGTAGCAAAAGAAAAAGTCTGTAAAACACTTTTCCATTCAATTTTAAGCCGTAAAATCTTGAAACTTAATATAACTTGAAATGCCGCTGTGCCTACTTGGGTTATCAGACTTGCAATTGCGGCACCATATGCACCATGCGCAGGGATTAAGTATAGATTCAAAGAAATGTTCAGAAGAACCCCTCCAAAAGCCATGTAGTTAAGCGATCTTAGACTTCCATTTGCCGTTAGGAGAGTCCCAAATATATATGTAGTACAGATTGAAATGAAACAGAGCATTAAAATTCCAAATGCATTTGAAGCTTGGGTAAGTTCTACTCCAGAAGTTTGATACCGCCATTCGATTATTTCCTTGCTGAGTGCGAAACAGGTTATTCCTATTACAATTGCACCCGAGAATAGAATTTTAAAAGATAGATAAACCATTTTTTCAATCGGTTCTTTCGCTTTTAACATTTTAGAAAATATAGGCAATAGCAATCCCGCGAATAAGAAACCAATCATATTTACAGCTTCGAAAAAACGGAATCCCTGGGCATATATGGCTGATTCTCTTGCACCATTTGGAAGCATTCTTTCAATCATAACAGCGTCTGATCGGTAATAAATCATCATGAGCAAAATAAGCAACGCGTATGGAAGACTTTGCTTTAATATGGTAATAGAAAAAGCCATGTCAAATTTGAGCTTGACTATTCCTGTTTGTCTCAAAACAAGCAACCCGGCTATAAAAGCAGTAAAAAGATATGCTCCGGTTTGTGCATATATAAACCATTCTATTTGGAAGGGATGACTTGTAACTCCTCCCCAAAGAAGAATGGAGCATACACCGATTAAGAGGGTTCTATCCATTACTGAAATAATACTGTCTTGTTTGAATAGTAATAACCCAGAAAGATTGGAACGGAAGTAAAGTATAAAGGCAACCAATATTTGGTTAAGACCTAAAATTAAAAGCAATTTTAATTGAAAAGAGGAATAGCCAAGAATAAACCCACTCAAAAGAATAATTACTATATAGCCAATCGAAAGTAATCCTCTAAGTGTGCTTATTCCAGCAAAATGTTTTTTGAGTAATTGCTTGTTTTGAGCAATGTTTCTCGTGTTGTAATTAATGATTCCTAAGTCAAGAAAGATATTTAAAATAAAAGTAAATCCGATTAGAGCAAAATATTCTCCATATCTTCCTGGAGTCGTTTCTTCCACTCTTTTAAGTATTTCTGCATCTATCCCTAAAATGTAAAAAGGCTTAACCAATAAGTTAAGCAACAAGATAAGTGCAAGATTAGTTATGAATTTTTTCTGCATAGTTCGACTACCATCGTGATTTGTCAAAAATAGAAAAAAGAACGTATAAACCACTGTATTTATTCTCTTATGGAGTTGCAATAGCTCTTGTGTAACATATATTACTCATTAATTAGAACGAACAATTTATCTTTACAGCATATTAAAAATAAATATGGGATTATTAGAGGTTTTAGGTTTGAAAGCTAAAGTGAATTATAAAGAGATTTATGAGACTGGAGCAATAATTATTGATGTTAGAACAAAGGGAGAGTTTAGTAATGGAAGCTTTAAAGAATCTGTTAATATTCCGTTGGATAAGATAAATGATAGAATCAACAATATAAAGAGTAAAAACAAGCCAGTTATTACTGTTTGTAAAAGCGGAATAAGAAGTGGACAAGCAGTTTCAGTATTGAAGCAAAATGGAATTGAAGCATATAATGGAGGTTCATGGACAAGCTTGCATTCAAAATTAAGTTAAAAACTTTTTACAAGTTAGTGCAAAAAGGGTATTATATTTGCTTTATCCTATAGCAAAACACACACTATGAAAAATTGGATTAAAATAACTACAGTAGTATTCGCTTTGTTTGTAAGCGCAACACTATTTGCTCAAGACCCTTTATTTCAAGACGTTAAAGTCGATGAATTTGAAAAATTAGTAAATGCTGGAAAAGGAATTATTCTGGATGTACGAACACCGAAAGAATATGCTGAAGGGCATGTAAATGGTTCTATAAATATTAATTATTTTGACAAAGATTTTAATGATCAAGTTGGGAAATTAGATAGCGCCATGCCTGTTTATGTTTATTGTCATTCTGGGGGGAGAAGCTCAAAGGCAATGACTATAATGAAAGGTCAAGGATTTACAACAGCATACAATTTGATTGGAGGGTATGCTGCATGGAAGAATTTACATAAATAATAATGCTTAATCTTAAATTACCAAATTCCAATTTGTTAAGAATAGTTCGATTTGTATTAGGTATTTCATTTATTGGAGAAGCTATTGCTAGTAAGCAATGGCTTCTTCTTATTTTAGGTGGGGTTTTTCTTTGTTAATCTATTATGTATGTTGGCTGTGCCACTTGTGAAAAAGAAGTCTTTGAATGAACTATAGACACTAATCTTCAAGATAAACTCTAACAACTCTTTGTGAAATAGATGTCATCACTTCGTAGGAGATTGTGCCCATTTCTTTTGCTAAATCTTCAATTGGTCTTTCTGTTCCAAAAATTATTACTTCGTCCCCTTCTTTACATTCAATTTCGGTAACATTGATCAGCGTCATGTCCATACAAACATT
>CAWUXI010000047.1:0-22071 GCA_963926405.1 uncultured Flavobacteriales bacterium | reverse complement strand
AGAAATACTAGACACCAACTTGAAAGATTACTTCGTTTTCTTTAAACCAAAGAATGTAGTAAGTGGAGATTTTTATTGGGCCGATTTGTTGTCTAATGGAACATTTGCTGTGGTTAATGCAGATAGCACAGGCCATGGAGTACCAGGAGCCATTATGAGTATCCTAAACATTTCCTCCATTGAAGGGGCTGTAAAAGAAGGGGCTACAGCACCGCACGAAATATTTAATAAAACGAGACAATCCATTATTAAACGCTTAAAAAAAGATGGCAGCCCTGAAGGGGGTAAAGATGGAATGGATGCAAGCATTGTCTGTTTTGATTTCGAGAATAAAAAACTGACTTACACTGCTGCTCAAAACCCCATTTGGGTAATAAGAGATAACGAGGTAATTCAAATAAAAGCCGAAAAGATGCCTGTTGGTAAACATGAATTTGACCATGTACCCTTTGAAGGAGGAGAATTTGACCTCCAAAAAGGAGATCAGATTTACACCCTAACGGATGGTTTTCAAGACCAGTTTGGAGGACCCAATGGCAAAAAATTTATGATTAAGAGAATGCGTGAGTATGTATTATCTATCTCTCATTTACCAATGGCAGAGCAACATCAAAAATTAAATGAAGCGTTTTCCGACTGGAAAGGAGATCTAGAACAAGTGGATGATGTCTGCGTAATTGGAGTGAAGATATGAACGTAAATGAAGTAGCGGTTATCCTGAGCTTAGCTTGCGCTGAGCGAAGTCGAAGTGAAGGGTGTGATTGGGGTGAGGATATGAAAAAACGAATTACCATTATAGGTAGTGGACCATCAGCTTTTTTATTGGCAGCATTTTTAGATCCTAAAAAATATACCATCACTATCTATGAAAAAAACAAAACGATACAAACAGATTACACCATATTTGCCTTAGGAGGAAAAAGTTGGAAAGTTACCGGTTCGGATGGGAATTGGCTCGATACTTTTTCTAAAAAAGGAATTCAAACAAAATCGTTTCAAGCATCAAAAAGCTTTCCTTTAGAAGTTGTAAATACAGCATTCGTTGATGAAGCAATTTCTACAGTTGGAGGGATTGATTTAAAAGCAGTTTCTGAAAATTTTGAACTTAAAAAAATGTCCAATCAATTTTGCATTGGGGAAATGTTAGACTGGGACGCTCTAACTGGCGGATACCTCTTGCAAGCTTGCCGAAGTACTGGTGTGTATTTAGCTAATCATTTAAATAAAATTGATTACCATCGATTTAATTAACGTTAAATTTCTCTCCCACCAAACTCTTTTTATGTAGCTTAGCAAAAACATTTTAGATAAATTAATAACATTTAAAAAGGTAATATCATGGGAAAAGGTCAAGACGCGAAGAAAAACGTAAAAAAGGAAGCTGGTAAAACTGCAAAAGAAAAAAAAGCTGAAAAGAGAGATAAAAAAGCTAAAAAAGGATAGTTTTTTTATAGAAAACAAACACTTCTGGAAATTATGATTAAGGTTGATAACAGGTATCAACTCATTTCATTATGATGGGTAATTAGTATGGTGCCTCAAAAGAAAAACAGTTAACTTCTGTTTGAAAATGGCACCATAACTTAGACCCTAAAATAAATCTATTATGAGCGTAGAGAGAGAATTACAAGCAAGAAGTGTAGTATGCGAATTATGTGCATCAGAGTACAGCTTAAAAGCTTACCAAGTGCCGCCAACTTCAGATGAAAGTGCAGCACAAAGTGTGCATGCTTGTGAAACTTGTATCGATCAATTAGAAAACCCTGATAAAGTTGACCCAAATCACTGGAGATGTTTGAATGATAGCATGTGGAATACAGAGCCAGCAGTGCAGGTTATTGCTTGGAGAATGTTGAACCGCTTGAAAGGTCAAGGGTGGCCAGTAGCTTTATTGGAAATGATGTATATGGAAGAAGATACATTAACTTGGGCGAAAGCAACAGGCGAAGGAGAGCCTGATGAAGACGCAGTAATACACAGAGATGTAAATGGCGTTATTCTTTCTGCTGGAGATTCTGTGACTTTAATTAAAGACCTTCACGTAAAAGGAAGCAGTATGATTGCCAAACGAGGAACAGCTGTAAGAAACATTTCTTTAGTTAGGGAGAATTCCGAGTACATCGAAGGAAAAGTTGATAAACAAACTATTGTTATTATTACAGCCTACGTAAAGAAGTCGTAGCGTTAGATTCTGCTCTGATAAGTATACAAATCGTAATACCTTCCTTTCTTTTCAAGTAATTCATCGTGTTTTCCGCGCTCTACGATTTTACCTTCTTCAATAACTAAAATTTGATCAGCTTGTTGGATAGTGCTTAATCGATGCGCAATAACAAAAGTTGTTCTATCCTTCATTAAGATTCCTAAACTTTTTTGAATAAAGGATTCACTTTCTGTATCCAAGTTGGATGTTGCTTCATCCAGAATAATAATTCGAGGATCCGCCAATAAAGCTCTTGCTATGGAAATCCGTTGACGTTGACCGCCGGATAACTTAACCCCTCGTTCACCTATAACCGTATCCAGCCCTTTTTCGAAGCGATCCGTAAATTCATCAACATAAGCTCCTTTTGCTGCTTCTAACAATTCCTCCTCGGTAGCATCAGGTCTTGGGAATAAAATGTTTTCTCGAATGGTACCTTCGTATAAGAAATCATCTTGTAATACCACTCCTAATTTACTTCTAAAGCTACTTAGATTCACAGTAGCTAAATCAATATTATCTAAAGTAACTTTCCCCTCTACAGGATTTAAAAAAGTTGCAGCTAATCCCGCTATCGTAGACTTTCCCGAACCGGATGAACCAACCAATGCAGTAACACTTCCAGACGGAGCTTCAAATGAAATGTTATGCAATACTTCTTTACTTTCTTCATAGCTAAAAGAAACATTATCGAAAACAATATCTCCTTTAACATCACCAACGTTTACTGTTCTAACCTCTGGATTATCCTCCTCTTCCATTTCCATCAACTCTTGCGTTCTATCCAAGCCAGCAAGAGCATCTGTTAATTGACTCCCAATATTTCCCATTTGAACTAATGGCGCCAACATAAAACCTAACAACACTGTAAATTGTATAAATTGACCTGCGGTCATGCCATTTTCACCCATCATATAGTACCCTCCTATACCCATTATTCCAGCAGATGCTAAACCAATTAGTAAAGTAGAAGAACTTGTCATTAACGCGGTGGCTGTTAAACTTTTCTTCACATTTTGATACAACCGATCAACTCCTTTTTCAAATTCAGAGTTCTCTTGTTTCTCTGCATTAAAACCTTTAATAACTCGTATTCCATTTAAAGTTTCTGTCAATCTACCTGTGACTTCAGCATTTATTTTACCTCTGTTTCTAAATATTGGACGGATATAACCAAAAGCTTTTAATGCTACAAATGCAAATACTCCTACAGGAACCAGTACAAATAATGTCATCATGGCATTGATGTTAATTAATAAGATTAATGTTATTACAGAAGTGATCATTCCTCCGATTAATTGAACGAATCCAGTTCCTACTAAATTTCTAACACCATCAACATCGTTCATTACTCTAGAAACTAATGCCCCGGATTTGTTATTGTCGAAAAAACTTATAGGCAACGTCAATAGTTTCTTTTGAACCTTTGCTCTTAAAAGAGAAATTAAATGCTGTGCCTCTACACTTAATAGTCTGGTAAGAGAAAAAGAAGATACAGCCTGAACTAAAATAGCTAAACTCACAATAATTAAAATAGTATATAATGCTCCCATATCTCCTGCCGGAACCACAACATCCAACAACTCCTTAATTTCCATCGGGGCTACTAAACCTGATAAACTTCTAATAACAATAAGTAATAATCCAAGGAGAAGGATTTTTTTTCTGGGCCAAATAAATTCTTTAAATGCCCACTTAAATGATACTTTATTGTTCTCTTTTTTTTTGATTTTTTTTTCTGCCATATGCCTCATACTTTTGTATGACGAATAGCAAGCCAAAATATTTTAAATGACCGTTCGACCGAAAATCAATCTATCCATTCATTGTCATTAAATGTACCTGATGTTTTACATTCAATAGCTTTTGGGTAGCCTTCATAAGGGGAGGTAAAATCTCCATGAGAAATCTTGATTTTCTTGTCTTTATAAACCTTATCCATATAATAACCCCAAATCGGTAAGGCCGTATTAGCTCCCTGACCTAAAGTTGTAGTCGAAAAATGCACCCCTCGATCTTCTGCTCCAACCCAAATTCCGGTAACCAAATCTGGAGTATGCCCCATAAACCAACCATCCGAATTATTCTGTGTAGTTCCCGTTTTTCCCGCCATAATTCCAGAAAATGCATACGGCTTTCCTGTTCTTAATCGAGCGGCTGTTCCTCCTTTCACCCCATCTGCTGGGCGAATAACTCCAGTAACCCCTTTCATCATTTTGATAACTTCATAGGCGGCTTCATCTTGTATAATTTGCCTAACTTTTGGTTGCGCCTCATATAGTACTTTTCCATTCTTATCTTCTATTCGTATAATCGCCGTTGGCTCATTATAATATCCTAAATTAGACAAAGCACAATGTGCAGAGGTCATTTCTAAAACGGACATATCACAAACTCCCAGGCCCAGTGATGCAACAGCTTCAATTGTTTTGTTGTTTATTCCCATATTCTGAAAATAACCTACCACTCTATGGTTGTCTCCTCCGCTCATCGCTATAATTTTAGCGGTAATATTATTCATAGAGTTTGCCAAAGCAAAGTAAACCGGAGTTAATTGTTGTCCATAAGTTTTTTGTCCACTTGGACACCACTGTTGAGTAGCACTTCCATAAGGAATATCTACACAATATTTAATGTCTGGAAATTCTGTACATGGAGTTATAACTTTATCTTGTAAGGCTGCCGCATAAATAAAAGGCTTCATGGTCGATCCAACTTGTCGTTTTGCTTTATAAACATGATCATATTTGAAATCTTTGTAATACGGCCCTCCAACCCAAGCCTTAATATATCCTGAGCTTGGCTCAATGGAAACAAGTCCAACTTGGAGCATTGATTTATAATGATAGATAGAATCTATTGGAGAAAACTCTACTTCTTTTCGGTAGTTCTCAGAACTCCAATCAAAGACTTCCATTGTAATTTTTTTCTTAAAATTCTCCCTTATTGCCGCTTCAGACAAACCTTGTTCTTTTAATTTACGGTATCTCTCCGAACTATGAATGGCTCTATTTAAACTATTATCTCTAGCCACTTTTGTCACCTCATTTGAATATGGATTGTGGTTATACTTTTTAATGTTTTTATCAAAGGCTGCTTGGAGCTCACCCCCTAAGTGTTCCTCAACCGCCCATTCTGCATGCTTTTGAATTCTGGAATCCAAAGAAGTATATATTTTAACGCCATCTCTATAAATATCTATTGGCTTTCCATATTCATTCATTATTTGATATTGCTTTAAAATTCTCTTTGCTTCTATTCTAACATATTCTCTAAAGTAAGGAGCTAAACCGCTTGTATGCGTCTCTGGATTGTAATCTAGACCTAATGGAAGAATTCTCAATGAATCATATTCTACTTGAGAAATTTTATCATTTCGCATCATTTGAGACAAAACCACCTCTCTTCTTTTTAATGTGTTTTCAGGTTTTCGAACAGGATTGTAAATTGTTGGGTTTTTAGCCATCCCCACGAGCATAGCTGATTCCTGAGCATTTAATTCATGTGCTTGCTTATTGAAATAAACTCTTGCTGCTGCATGAATTCCAACTGCGGTATTTAAAAAATCAAACTCATTGAAATACATTGCAATAATCTCCTCCTTGGTATATCTCTTTTCTAAACGAGCAGCAATTGTCCATTCATTTAACTTTTGATCTATTCTTTCCCATTTAGTTTTTGGGCGTTTATGAAACATCATTTTAGCCAATTGCTGGGTGATAGTGCTTCCTCCACCCGCATTCATTCCTAATAGGCCTTTCCCTATGGCTCTGGCTAAAGCTTCTCCGTCAATACCAGAATGTTCAAAATACCGTTCGTCCTCTGTTGAAACTAATGCGTCAATTAAATGAAGAGAAAGCTCGTCAAAATCAACTTTCGTGCGATTAGCAATATAAAAGCTACCTAAAATTTCACCATCGGAAGAATACAACAGAGAGGCTTCATCACTTCGCGGATTTTCTAATTGTTCAATAGATGGCAAACTCTCTTCACTTCTAAAATAAATCAAAGCAGAAACAACCATATAGATTACCAAAGCTGTTATCCAAAGAAGAAGAATAACCCTCCATTTTGTTTTTTTTGAAAGGACCCTTTCATTTGGATTGGCAGCCATACTTTTACCGTTTTTTGCAACCTGTTTCTTAGCTTTTGGCTTGATATTTTTAAGAGGGTTTTTCTTCACGAGATTCAAATGTAAAAATAACAACTCATTTTTTTATTGAAAAAAAACATTCTTTTACACGTTCAAAGGTTAGAATAAATTAGGTATTGTTCTGTTGACAAAGACTATTGGAGATCTAAAATCTATTATTCGCCGCTCGTTATTACTTTTACGCCGTAAAAAAATGACCTAAAAACCATTCTCTTTGCAGTAATCTTCAACACGAGCTATCAAATCTTTCTTTTGATTCCCATTTAAGAAACTGGCTTCGAATGCATTCTTAGATAGCTTACATATTTCCTCTTTAGTGAGGCTTAACGCTTTAGCTACTTCAATATAGTTTTCATTCATATATCCTCCGAAATAAGCAGGGTCATCCGAATTAATGGTAGCTAATAACCCTTTTTGTAACATCTCTCTCAAAGGGTGTTTTTTCAAATCCTTCACCACTTGTAATTTTAAGTTCGACAACGGACAAACTGTTAATGGCATTTTTCGGTCTACTAATTCCTGTACAAGAATTTCATCATCTAACGCATTGTTCCCATGATCAACTCTAGATACGTTTAATAAATCAAGTGCTTCCCAAACATATTCTGCTGGCCCTTCTTCTCCTGCGTGAGCAACGGTTAAAAACCCTTCAGCCTCTGCTTTCGCAAAAACTTGCTGAAACTTTGAAGGCGGATTTCCCACTTCTGAAGAATCCAGCCCAACTGCAGTGATTAATTTTTTATAAGGAAGCGCATCTTCCAATGTTTTGAATGCTTCTTCTTGGCTTAAATGGCGAAGAAAGCTCATAATTAACTTGGTCGTCATTCCAAATTTAGCTTCCGCTTCTCTTAGTGCATTGCTAATTCCAAGAATTACTGTTCCAAAAGGAATCCCTCTGTCTGTGTGTGTTTGAGGATCAAACATAATCTCTGTGTGCACAACGTTTTGAGAATTCACTTTTTCTAAATACGCCCATGTTAAATCGTAAAAATCTTGTTCTACCAGTAAAGCACTGGCACCAGCATAATAGATATCTAAAAAATCTTGAAGATTGTCAAAGGCATATGCTGCTTTTACTTCTTCTACAGATTTATAGGGTATTTCAACGTTATTACGTTTTGCAATTTGGAACATTAATTCTGGTTCAAAAGAACCTTCTATATGTAAATGCAACTCTGCTTTTGGTAATCCTTTGATAAATTCAATCATGTAATTTATTTAAAAATAATGACTGCAAATATCGACAAAAATACATTTAACCCAATTTTACTCGTTTTTAGAGTTTCGACTTAACAATGTATCTACAGAAAACTTATCCCATTCTTTAGGCAAAAGCAATAAAAGGATTAGTAAAATAGCCCTAGGCATTACATGTGATAAATCCCAAATAGGCTCTACCAAACCATGTCCGAATGTTACGATAATTAGTACGGCTGCCAAGGTATACAAAGCATAGTCTCTTTTTAAGCCAATAACTAACATCAACCCACAAATTAACTCGGCATAAGAAGTAAAATAGGCAGTCCCGTAGATTAAAAACTCTGGTAAAAGGTCCTTATAAGTTTCAAGAAAAAAACCTTGATAAACCATATCCATTCCGTAAGTAAAGACCTTCCCATAGCCTTGCATTAAAAATATAAATCCTAAAAGTAATCTTATGGTTAGTACTGCTACTGCTTTGTTTGTGTTCATCTCGATTAAGTAAATTTAAGACAATAATAAGTTTTAAAACCGTGTAAGTGTGTCTGCTACGCTACAAAAGGAAAGTTAACGAACCTTCTTTACTCATCATTCCCCCTCTTGAGAGGGGTTAGGGGTGTGTTTTTCAAAAACAGTAACATACTCTTCTAACCTCCTCAAAACATTATTCCTGTCCTTCATCACTTCGTCATCTTCAAATCGCAGAACAGTCAATCCTATTTTTTCTAATTCACGTTGTTTTATTTCATCCTTTTTTATTGTTTCTTCAAATTGGTGGGAATAACCATCTACCTCTATGACTAATTTTAATTCATAGCAATAAAAATCGGCAATGTAATTCAGTAATGGTTTTTGTCTATGAAAATCATATCCCAACAATTGCTTTCCTTTAAGTTGTTGCCATAGTTTAATTTCACTTTTGGTGCTGTTATTACGAAGTTTTCTAGCAAGCTCTTTTAGTTTTGGATTGTATGGTATAATTTTTCTCTTCATATGATATTAGAAGATCTTCGATATTACATGGGTTAAGGCTATGTATTTCACACACCCCTTAATCCCCTCTCAAGAGGGGAAAGGTAAGTGCTAAATCATTTTCAATTTATTGATTGCTTCTTCAACAGAACCAACCTCATCAAAACGTAAACGCAATTTACCGTTTTTCTCTGCCATATTTGCAGCGTAAGGTTTACTTTTAATAAAGTTGAGAACCTTTGTAAACTTATCCGATTGGTAATACACTGAATTCTGGTCAGTAATGAAAGTGCCTATTAGAACATTTTTCTTTAAAACTAATTTTTCAAAACCAATATCTTTAGCCAGCCAGCGCAAACGGATGGCATTCATTAATTCGTGTGTTTCCTGAGGAACTTCTCCAAAACGATCTATTAAACGTTTTTCATACCCTTTTAAATCTTTCTCATGTTCAATATTATCCAACTCTCTGTACAGGCTTAACCTTTCTGTAATTTCGTTGACATATTCACTCGGTATAATTATTTCAAAATCAGTCTCCAAATGACACTCTTTTACAAATTCTCCTTTGGCAATTTCTTCTTTAAACAGTTCTTTAAATTCTGTCTCTTTTAATTCCTGAATGGCTTCATCTAGAATTTTTTGAAAAGCATCGATTCCAATTTCACTAATAAAACCACTTTGATCAGCGCCTAATAAATCTCCTGCTCCTCTAATATCTAAATCACGCATGGCGATACTCATACCACTGCCTAAATCAGAGAATTGCTGAATAGCATTTAGCCTTTTTCGTGCATCATCTGTTAAATGGTGGTCTGGAGGAGTAAACATATAAGCAAAAGCTTTTTTATTTGAACGCCCGACTCTACCCCTTAATTGATGCAAGTCACTCAACCCAAAATGGTTAGAATTATTAATAATAATTGTATTTGCATTCGGAATATCAATACCCGATTCAACAATTGTAGTTGCTACCAGAACATCATACATTCCTTCCATGAAATCTAATATAATCGCTTCCAAATGCTTTCCGTCCATTTGCCCATGTCCAATAGCAACTCTAACATCCGGACATAATCGTTGAACCATTCCAGCAACTTCCTGGATGTTTTGAACTCGATTATTAATGTAGAAAATTTGACCACCTCTCTGCACTTCATAATTAATAGCATCTCGAACTGTTTCCTCACTGAAAGATTGTACGATTGTATCCACTGGGTAACGATTAGCCGGTGGGGTTCTCATTACAGACAAATCACGGGCATTCATCATACTAAACTGGAGTGTCCGCGGAATTGGAGTTGCCGTCAGAGTAAGCGTATCTACGTTCTCCTTTAACGTTTTCAATTTGTCTTTTACCGAAACACCAAATTTTTGTTCTTCATCAATGATTAGCAAACCTAAGTCTTGGAACTTTACATCTTTTCCAGCAAGACGATGGGTTCCAATAATAATATCAACTTTTCCTTCAGCTAGTCGTTTTAACGTTTCTTTATTCTTTGCTGGGGATTTAAATCGGTTGACATATTCTACTGTGCAAGGGAAGTTCTTTAATCGTTCTGTAAATGTTTTATAATGTTGAAAAGCCAAAACCGTTGTCGGAACTAAAATTGCAACTTGTTTACTATCGCTAACCGCTTTAAAAGCAGCACGAATTGCGATTTCGGTTTTTCCAAAACCAACGTCACCGCAAACCAAACGATCCATAGGAGCCTCTGACTCCATATCTTGTTTTACAGAAAGAGTTGTAGAAGCTTGATCAGGTGTGTCTTCGTACATAAAAGACGCTTCCAATTCATTTTGAAGATACGTATCGGGAGCAAAGGCAAAACCTTTACTCGCTTTTCTTTTGGCATATAACTTTATTAAGTCAAACGCCATTTCTTTAATCCGGACTTTGGTTTTCGCTTTTGCAGCAGCCCAAGCTGGAGAGCCTAACTTATGAAGTTTTGGTTGACTTCCTTCTTTGCTTGTAAATTTCGAAATTCGGTGCAAAGAATGGATACTTACATATAAAATATCTCCGCCTTTATAAATTAAGCGAATTGCTTCTTGCTCTTTTCCATTCGTGTCTATTCTCTCTAGTCCCGAAAACTGACCAACTCCATGATCTATATGAACTACGAAATCTCCTTTTTGAAGATTGTAAACCTCTTTTAAGGTAAATGCTTGTTGTGATTTTTTATACCCTTCTCTTAATTTAAACTTATGGTAGCGTTCAAAAATTTGATGATCTGTATAACAAGCAATTTTTAAATCTTTGTCGACAAAACCTTCTTGCAAGGCAATGTTCACTGGGTGATACGAAACATGGCATTCAATGTCTTTAAAAATATTGAAAAGACGCTCCAATTGAACTCCATTATCAGATGCAATTACATTGGTAAATCCTTGTTCTGTGTTCGAATTTAGATTCTCAATTAATAAATCAAAATTCTTATTAAACGGAGGTTGTGGAACCGTTTTAAACTCAATTACTGAAGTCGGTTTAAAATTAAAACGCATTCCAAAC
The DNA here is from genome assembly GCA_963926405.1 of uncultured Flavobacteriales bacterium. Taxonomy (GTDB): domain Bacteria; phylum Bacteroidota; class Bacteroidia; order Flavobacteriales_D; family Parvicellaceae; genus CALSMU01. The sequence continues at coordinate 11,031 of CAWUXI010000047.1, read as the reverse complement.
TCAACTATTGGATGTTTACCCAGGTGTGTTTCAAAATCAGAAGGAGCTAGGTATAATTCCGCTGGAGTAAGCCGTCTAACTGTGCCTTCCATTTTATCAAAAGCATATTGTGCTTTCTCATACCCTTTAATAATTCTGTTTTTGGCAAGGTCAAAATCTTTAATCCAAACGCGGGTATCCGCGGGAATGTAATTTAAAAAGGATTCTCTCTCCTCTTGTAAAAGTGAAGTATTAACATTGGGAACAATGTTAATTTTCTTCATCGTTGTTATAGACAATTGATCTTCTGGATTAAATACGCGAATGGATTCGACTTCATCTCCAAAAAACTCAATTCGATAGGGCATATCATTCGAGAAGGAATATACATCTATAATTCCTCCGCGAACAGCAAACTGTCCAGGCTCATAAACGTGGTCAACTTTTTCAAAATCATGTTCAATCAACAGTTCATTGATGAAATCGACTGAATATTCAACTCCAATTTCTAATTCTAGCGTACTTTTTTCTAATAACTTTCTAGAAACAACATTCTCTACAATTGCTTCAGGGTAGGTAACGACTATTGTATTCTTCCGGCGCTTTTTAATAATAGATAATACTTCTGTGCGTTGAATAACATTAGAATTATCGGTCTCTTCTATGTGATAGGGACGACGATAGGAACCTGGATAAAACAAAAGACTTGTTCCTCTTTCTTTGCCTGTTATGTTTTCTATGTTATTATAAAAATAGGCTGCTTCTTCTTTGTCAGTTAAGATAAAAAGATAATTTCCTGGAAAATTATTGTAACAAGAAGAAGCTACCAAAGCATCAGAAGAACCTGATAGTCCGGTAAGGTGTATTCTACAATTTTCGGTGAAGGACGCTGTTAACTCCTTAATTTTTGAAGAGGAGCTATAAAGATCTTTAACATTTTCAATGCTGAATGCTTTTACTTCCTCCACTTTCTCTTATTATGCTGTTTCTTTGTTTGCTTCCAAAAACTCTTCAGCCATTTCTACCATCTCTTTTGATCCTACAAAATAAGGAACACGTTGATGCAATTCCCTGGGATCCACCTCCATAATACGACCCGTGCCAGTAGATGCTTTACCTCCTGCTTCTTCAGCTAAAAAAGCTAACGGACTGCATTCATATAACAACCTTAACTTACCGTTTGGGGCGTTAGTAGTAGCAGGATAAATATAAATCCCTCCTTTAATAAGGTTTCTATGAAAATCTGCGACTAAAGAACCTATGTATCTACCTGTGTAAGGTCGATTAGTTGGTGCGTCAATTTCCTGGCAATACTTAATATATTTTTTTACACCTTCTTCAAAGTTGTTGTAATTCCCCTCATTTACCGAGTATATTTTGCCTCCCTTTGGAAATTTCATGTCTGGATGCGACAATATAAATGTCCCGATTCCTGGATCATAGGTAAAACCATGAACTCCATTTCCTGTTGTAAAAACTAACATAGTCGATGAACCGTAAATAACATATCCAGCAGCAACTTGTTTATCTCCTATTTGCAAGAAATCCATCAGCTCTGCTTTAGTGCCAATTTCAGATTTTCGTTTAAAAACACTGAAAATTGTTCCTATAGAAACGTTCACATCTATATTAGAGGAACCATCTAATGGATCCATTAATAAAACATATTTACCCTTCTGACATTTTTCCGATTCAAATGCAATGTAATCTTCATTTTCTTCCGATCCAATACCACAAACAACACCTCGAGCTTCTATTGCATTTATAAACTTTTCATCGGCGTAGACGTCTAATTTTTGTTGTTGTTCACCTTGAATATTTTCGCTGCCTGCTGCACCTAAAATATGAGTGGCTATTCCCGCTTTATTAATTTCCTGGTTAACAATCTTAGAAGCCAAACGAATAGCGCTAAGTATTCTGGATAATTCTCCACTTGATCCTGGGAAATCCTTTTGTCGGTCTATAACAAATTCTCCTAATGTTGTAAAATGACTCATTTTATGATCTTACGTTAAATTTCCTCAAATATCGGAGATTTTATCAAATTTATAGCGAATTTTAAACCGAAGTTATTTAATGCCTTGTTTGCAAGTTAAAAAATGTTTCTGTTTTTGTATCATATCGTTATTTTCTTTAACCGTATCTATGGATACGCTTCTCAAAAATGTGTCATTTTACAAAAAAATAACTCCTTTTCACTTTTACAAACAGATTTTAAATAACTTCCCTCAATTCATAAAAAAAAATGAAAATTACAATTCGACAAAGTCAAAAAGAGGATATGCCAAAGGTGCTGGAATGCATACAAGAACTGGCAACCTATGAAAAAGCCCCTGACGAAATGGTTAACACAGTTGAGAATCTTGAAAAAGATGGCTTTGGAGATAATAAATTGTTTGATTGCATAGTGGCTGAATTCAACTCAAAAATTGTTGGTTTCGCATTATACTATACAGGGTATTCCACTTGGAAAGGAAGAACCCTATATTTGGAAGACTTTTTAGTACGTGAGGATTATCGAGGAAAAGGAATTGGGAAACTATTATTTGATGAGGTCATATTAGAAGCTAAAAGAAGGGACGTTAAAAGAATGGATTGGCAAGTAATTGACTGGAATGAACCTGCTTTAGGCTTTTATAAAAAATACAATGCTACATTGGATGGAGAATGGTTTAACGGAAGACTTTTTGAAGAAGACATTCGAAACTTTAATGTAAATTAGAAAAATGAAAGTTTTTAAATTTGGAGGAGCATCAGTTAAAGATGCAGAAGCAGTTAGAAATGTCGCAGACATCATAAACCTATATGCAGAAAATTTAGTTATCGTCGTTTCAGCAATGGGAAAAATGACCAATGCTATGGAAGAAATAACGGAAGCATATTTTTCGAATAACAAGGTTAAAACAGAGAAACTTTTATCGAAGGTTATCGGTTTTCATGAAAATATAATTCGAAACCTTGGATTGCCCAAATTAGCCTCTATTGAAACAATATTCAATAACTTAAAACAAATAGTTTCTCAAAAATCAACATCAGATTTTGATTATGAATACGATCAGATTGTTTCTTTTGGTGAGATAATTTCAACCACCATTATTTCTGAATATCTTAACTCAATAAATAAAAAATGCAAATGGTTTGATGCTAGAAAAATTATTCGAACGAATGATAAATATCGTGAAGCAAAAGTAGATTGGGAATGCACAAAGGAAAATGTATTTTCCAATATTGATGCATACCTTAGTCCCAGAGGAAATCAAAAAATTGCAATTACACAAGGATTCATAGGACACAATGAGAAAGGCAAAACAACAACCCTAGGTAGAGAAGGTTCAGATTTCTCAGCATCTATTTTAGCATGGTGCCTTAATGCTGAAGAAGTTATTATTTGGAAAGATGTGCCAGGTGTTTTGAATGCGGATCCTAAATATTTTGATTCTTGTATAAAACTAAATAAAATTTCATTTAGAGAGGCCATTGAGTTAAGTTACTTTGGAGCTTCGGTTATACACCCGAAGACAATTAAACCATTACAAAATCTGGGGATTCCGCTATTTGTAAAATCTTTTCTAAATCCAAAAGAGTCAGGAACAGAAATTCAAAGTTCACTAGAAAATGACACATTAATTCCATCGTTTATCTTTAAGCAAAATCAAATTTTGATTTCAATTTCCGCTAAAGACTTCTCTTTTATTGCTGAGGATAATTTGAGCGAAATCTTTAAACACTTTTCAAAAAATGGAGTCAAAACAAATTTAATGCAAAACTCTGCTATTAGTTTTTCCATTTGCGTAGACAATGATTCATCCCTCATCAATAAAATTTTAAAGATTCTTTCAGTAAATTATTCCGTAAAGTATAACGACGGCCTTGAACTACTTACAATTAGGCATTATGATGATAAAACCATCCAAAAATTAACTTTAAACAAGGAGGTTTTGGTCGAACAAAAAAGTAGACACACCGCAAGATTTGTTATGAAAATCAATTAGATTATATACCTTTGTAATGTTGATTAACTAGAAACAGAAGTAAACCATGAAGAAATTATTATACGTTTTAACAATTCCGTCACTATTTTTTATCAGTTCTTGTGGCGGGGAAACAGCAACTGAAGATGGAATAGAATCAACGGTTGGACCTATTGCTGAAGAGCCTTTTTCTACTGATGGAGAAACTCAATTTGACCCAAAAAAGTACAGAGAGTTTGACATGAGTCAATTGGAGTTAAATGCAACAATAATGATTCCTATTACTTATCACCAGGAGGAGGATGAAGATGGCACCCCAGTTGATAAGTTTGATAAGCCTGATATCGTTCACAATGATGGTGAAGCAAAATGGGAAATTAGAATGCCTGGGCACAAAGACAGATATTGGCATATGGAGATAGATGATTGGGGAGATAAGGTTCAAACAGTCGAAATGCTTAAAAAAGAACACGAATACCAAAATAACATTTTTGATTTTATCTATTTTGAAGAGGGAGATGGATATGTTCGTTATTCAAAAGTACTGAAAAGCGATAACACAACTATAAGCGAAGCTGATGCTAAGAGCATGGCTAATCATCACTTCTTCTGCATTAAGAATATTGGAGGTAGTTATATCGTTTTTCAGAGCTATAGGATGGATGACTTTAGAGAGCTAAGCGTAAAGGAAATGCTTGTTGCTGCTAGAGAAACTAAATAAAAACATATTATATGTTAGTAAAAAGGGAGCAATAGCTCCTTTTTTTTTGTTTATGTGTCGCGTTCTAGTATGGGATGCACTACCAATCGTTAGTTGTTGATGCTTTTAAGGGTAAACGCGGGATACAAACTTCGCCATAATACGAGAGGGAAGAACTAAGCACCTTAATTAATCTTTATACCAGAATATAGCTCATTTCAATCTAAAGATGAAAACCTCTAATTTTTTACATGAAAAAACCGATGGGGAATCCCCATCGGTTTAAATAGTATTCTTTTTTAGGTCAAGGAAACAGTTACGATTCTATCAGAAACCAGTAGCTGCGTCGCCACTTTGTAATTTGTCTTGCGCAGCTTTTATCTCTTCCCCAGTAACTTCCTTCATATATACTCCTGAAAAATCAAAATATTCCATAGCATTGTAATAGAAATTACGAACTTCAGAATGGTATAAAGTATAATTTTCCTGATACCATAGGATTATAACTGGAGACTCTTCCATCATAATACTTTCTGCTTTTGCAAAATACGCATACCTATCTGCCTTATTTGCCGTTTGCGCACCTTTGATATACAATGAATCAAAGATTTCATTTTTGTAACGCATTGTATTCAAGTTTGACGGCTCATCCAATGTAGTAGGAATATTTTCCCCATAAAAAACAGATAAAAATGACTCTGGAGATGGATAATCAGCCACCCATGCCGATCTAAACATTTCTGACTTTCCATATTTAGAGTGCTCAACTTTATCAGCAAACGATACTTGCTCAACCTCAACATGGATGCCTAGAACGTCCAAAAATTGGTATTGTAATTCTGTTGCAACTAACTTATGTGTATTACCTCCTAAGTTAATCTCTAAGGTCACAGGTGGAAAACCTTCTCCATTTGGATAACCTGCTTCTTTTAGCAATTGACGAGCTAACTCTGGATTGTAATTGTATCCATTAATTGTATTAAAGTTATAATCCCTAAATGACTTAATCATTGGAGTAATTCCTTTATTTCCAATTGTTCCTTGTCCATTTAATATATTATTAATTAGTCTTTCTCTATTAACTGCGTAATTTAACGCTTGTCTAACTTTAACATTATCAAATGGTGGAACTTGAGCGTTAAACTCATAATATTGAGTAATCATTTCTGGCTCTCTTATCAAAATTGTTTTGGGAGGCTTATTTTTGAAGTTCGCAATGTTATCCGATACTACTTCAGCAATTTTTGAAGTTGGAAGACCGTATAAGAATGCTATATCCTTTGTTCTAAACATTTCCAGCTCACCCAATTTAGTAGGCACATAAGTAAATGTAACGCTATCCAAATAGGGTAATTGATTACCCTCTTCATCTTTTAAATAATAGTTTTCATTATATGACAGACACAAACGACTATCAGAAGTTGGCTTAACATATTTAAATGCCCCAGCGCCAACTGTCATTTTATTACCATACTTATCAAACGCTTCATGCGCAATGACTGCTGAATTTGGCAAAGCTAAAAGATAAATAAAAGATGATTGAGGCTTTAAAATAGTGATTTTCAATGTCTTATCATCAATAGCCTCTATTCCGCTAATTTCACTTGCTTTCCCCTCTAGATATTCTGATGCTCCAACAATCCTATCCTTAAATAAATGCGTGTTTTGGCTTGTTTCTTTGGAAGTCATTATTTCAAAAGAGTATTTAAAATCTGACGCTACAACCCTTCTGCCTTTACCTTCAGTAAAACATGCGTCATTATGAAAATAAACACTGTCTCTTAAACTAAATGTATATACCGTTTGACTTTCATCTACTGACCAATTATCAGCAATAGAATTTAAAATAGACAAATCTTTTGTACTAAACTTCACTAAGCCATCATGAATTTGTGCAACAATTTTTGAAGAAATTGCGTCTTCAACATCAGCAGGGAATAATGTAACAAATCGTTCGTCTTGAGCAATTTTCAGCACACCGCCATAAATATATTTTGATCCTTTTTTAATAATTCTTTCCGAACTTAAGTCGCTCTTATCAGTTACTTCTTTATCAGAAGATCCACAGGAAACTAATAAAGCTAATGCTATAATTGATACAAATATTTTACTCATAATTATTCTTTAAGTGATACACTTATCTATGGTTACAAGAATACGTACTTATATCGATAATACAAACTAGAAAGACATCTAAACGTCACTTTTTTACGGTTAAAGCACTTTTTTAAACTACTTGTCGTATTTTTGTACAGATAAAAAGCTATAAAAAAGAGCTAAATTACTTTGAAATTAGCAAAATAGCTTTTATTATTGTGGTCTGAATAGGTCAACTATTTATAGTAATTTGTAATTATGATGATAAATAAAATATTAACGGTAGGTTTTGTATTGTTGACGATGATGTTAACTGCTCAGAATGATGCAAGTATCATTCATGAGGGACATTACCAAGGGAAAAATCTTTACGTTCAAAACCCATTCGCTGATGCAGGTATTGGTTTCTGTGTAATTAAAGTTACTGTTAACGGTGATGTTACTACAGATCAAATTAATTCTAGTGCTTTTGAAATAGATTTCACTAATTTAAACCTTCAAGTTGGAGATCCTGTAACAATAAAGATTGCGCATAAATTAAATTGCTCTCCGAAAGTTCTTAATCCTGAGGTTTTGAGACCTAGAAGTACATTTGAAACAGTAAGTATTAATGCAGGAGAAGATAAAATTCTTAAATGGAAGACCACAGGAGAACAAGGAAAACTTACTTTTCTAATTGAGCAGTACCGATGGAACAAGTGGATTAAAATAGGTGAGTTTGATGGTGAGGGTACTGTATCAGAAAACTCTTACGAATTTAAAGTAAGCCCTCATTCAGGAGAGAACAAATTTAGAGTTAAACAAATTGATTACACAGGTAGGCCTAGAATGTCTCAAAGCACTAAATACAGTGATCCGAGTATCCCAGAAGCTGCTATAGTTTGCCCTAAGTGCAAAGATTTAGAATTTTCTCACGAAACCTTGTTTGAAATTTTTGACACATATGGAAACCTTGTTAAAAAAGGATTTGGTAAAATAATTAAAGTTGACAACTTGAAGAAAGGTCTTTATTACGTAAATTACGATAGTAAAACTGGAGAAGTTTGGAACAAGAAAAAATAATTAAAAGCTCACTGTAAAAAACCCTTTCTAACAGAAGGGTTTTTTTTTGCTTATATTTCACCATGAAAAAGATTGAACACATTGGTATTGCTGTAAAAGATTTAAAGGCTGCGAATAACCTCTATTCTAAAATTCTCAATACCTCTCCCTATAAAATGGAAGAAGTAGCGTCGGAAAATGTTAAGACCTCCTTTTTTCAAGTTGGGGCATCTAAAATTGAATTATTGGAAGGAACTTGTCCAGACAGTCCAATATCAAAATTCATAGATAAAAGAGGTGAAGGAATCCATCACATCGCTTTTGAAGTAGATGATATTGAGAAAGAAATTGCTCGACTAACAAAAGAAGGTTTTCAAATGATTCACGAAAAAGCCAAAGACGGTGCAGATAACAAATTAATTGCATTTCTCCACCCTAAGTCCAGTAACGGAGTACTTATTGAGCTTTGCCAAGAAAAAGTGTCGTAATGTCTTCGTCAGGAGTCAAATGGTAACCTCTTAACTTTAATTTCCGAGCGCCTTCCACATGTTGTATGGAATCATCTATAAATAAAGTTTCAGACGGTTCTAGCCCGTTTTTTTCTAAAACATACTGGAAACAATCTGCATTCGGTTTTCTCATCCCTATTTCTGAAGAGTAATATTGATTCTCGAAAATATTATCAAAAATGTATTCTCCATAGGAGGATCCAATAATTTCTCGAAAGGCTTTTATATGTATTTCATTAGTGTTACTCAATAAAAACAGCCTATATTTCTTTTTAAGCTCTTTCAAAAGATCAATCCTTTCTACAGGCAAGTCCAATAGCATGGCATTCCAGGCTTTATCAATAGCACTGAATTGCACAGATGGATCAATTTCATTAATATAATATCTAAACTCTTCGGAGGTAATTTCTCCCGTCTCTAACTTATCAAATACTTGACCTTGTTTGCCTTGGGAATAAATTTCATCAAAATTGGATACCCCAATATTCTTAAAAGCGCTAGCAGTTTGATGGTAATCAATATTTAATATTACACCACCTAAGTCAAAAATGATATTTTTTACACCGTTTAATTCGAGCATTTTATTAAAATTAATAGGTTATTCGGATGCAAATATGTAAAATTGCAGCCGCAAAACAATGAAATATTTGTTTTCGCCTTTTAAATTTTCTTAAGATTATTTAAAAGGGCCCATAGCTCAGCTGGTTAGAGCACCTGACTCATAATCAGGGGGTCCATGGTTCGAGCCCATGTGGGCCCACAAAAAACCTCAACATATTATTATGTTGAGGTTTTTTATTTCTTATTACCTATTCCGCATAACATTTACAAGGACAACCTTAAAAATAGAGATATTATAGTTTCATTCAAATAACAAAAGAACCTTACATAGCGAAGTCCATTTGTTAAATTTTAGATTTATTACTCCCAAGCTTTTAAAACCAACTCATTTTTATACGTACTTTCGGACAGTACACTTAAAGTTCAAGTTTTGAAAAAAAATTAATGAAGCAAGTCGTAAAAAAATTAATGTCTAGTTTATTTGGTTTTGTACTTATCAAACTGTTGAAATTGTTCTATACCCCTCCAATTAAGTATGTAAAAAAGTTAAGGTTTAAAGGGGTGTTTAAAGTCCAAACAGAAAAAGGAAATAACTTTAAATTATACAACAATGCCTTTCTATTAGAAACACATATATTTTGGTTAGGCATTGATAACTATCAATGGGAAAATAAAACAAGAGAAATTTGGTGTGATTTGTCTACCAAGTCTAATATAATTGCTGATGTCGGCGCTAATGTTGGTGTTTTCTCCGTCTTAGCTAAGGCAAATAACCCAAACGCCCAGGTAATTGCTTTTGAACCTCAACCAAATATATTTGAAATTCTTAAAAAGAATAATGCAATTAATAATTTTGATATTCTTTGTGAAAATAATGCAATTTCAAATACCCTCGGCAATGTTCCCTTTTACAATCATGGCCCAAACACATTTTCTGATAACAATACAACCTCCGGTAGTTTAAATAAAACCTGGCGCCCAATTGACCAAAACTCAATAAATGTTGAGGCAATAACATTGGAAAGTTATGTTAACACAAATAATATCGAATCCATTGATCTTTTAAAAATTGATGTTGAGACACTCGAATATGAAGTTTTACTTGGGTATGGCGATTCCCTATTAAAGCATGAACCATTTATTATACTTGAAATTCAATCTATAGAAGTTGGATCTAATATTGAGTCTCTATTAACGAAAGATCTCTATTTGTATTACGCTATAGATGAATCAAAAGGTTTAGAAAAAGTAGAGACCTTAGGAAAAGGAGCAGACAACAATTACTTACTTTGTCCAAAAAGTAAAGTAAATTTGATAAAGAATTTGACAAATAACTTTTAAGGAAGTGTCTTCAATTTACCAACGACAAAAAAAGCCCTGTTTTCACAGAGCTTTTTTGTAAATTATTTATGGTCAATTACCCTATACGGAAATTAACAGGAAGCGTAAACCAAACACTCACCTTCTTTCCGCGTTGTTCCCCGGCAGTCCACTTTGGCATACTTTGAACCGCTCTAATAGCTTCTCTATCCAAAGTTTTATGAACACCCCGTACAACTTTCACCTCTCCAATTGACCCATCTTTTTTTACTACAAACTTTACGTAAACTTTACCTTGAATACCAGCCTCTCTAGCCATTTCAGGATACTTCACCTCTTTACCTAAGTAGTTATACATCTCTGCAGCTCCTCCTGGAAATTCTGGCTGTTGTTCAACAAACTCAAAAATTTCTTCAACCTCAATAACCTCCTCTTCTTCAATAACTGCAATTATTTCAATAACTTCAGATTCTTGATCTTGCATTGTTAGGATCGTTTCTTCACGTTCATCATCCTCTTCTAATATTTCAACTTCTTCTGGTGGCGCAGGTGGTGGTGGCGGTGGTGGCGGTGGCGGCGGTGGAGGCGGAAGTGGTTTCAGTGGCAGCGTCGGTCGAAGTTGGAATGCCAAAGGCAGGGTCGGTGCTATCGTCTGTGGTATTCAACGTTTCAGGCTTGGCGATGTGCATGCCCAGGCTAATGGGCGGGACGTCTAGGGACTTCCCTTGCTTGCTCGAGGTCCGGAACTCCAGTGATGTGCTGCCCTTGGAGTGCTTGACCGTGAAACTCCCCTTGAGACCTGCCGGGCACAAACACACCAAACGTTGAGCACCGACAGGCACCAAACGGGCCG
>CAWUXI010000046.1:0-5456 GCA_963926405.1 uncultured Flavobacteriales bacterium | reverse complement strand
ACTTGTTTAAATGTTGGCTGTATTCCATCTAAGGCATTGTTAGATTCTTCTCATCATTACCACGATGCTGCACATAATTTTGAAAAGCACGGAATTTCAACGGGTAAATTATCTATCGATTTTGGAAAAATGATAGAACGAAAAAATGATGTTGTCAACCAAACGTGCGATGGAATAAAGTTTTTGATGGATAAAAATAAAATTGACGTCTATGAAGGACTAGGTTGTTTTCACGACAGAAATACGATTAACGTTGTTGGAAAAGATAAGAAAGTAACAATTACCACGGATAAAGTAATTATTGCTACTGGCTCTAAGCCTAACTTTTTCCCTGGAATGGAACCAGATAAAAAACGAATTATTACATCTACTGAAGCACTAAGTTTAACCGAAATTCCAAAAAACTTAATCGTAATTGGCGGTGGAGTTATTGGACTTGAATTGGGGTCTGTCTATGCACGGCTAGGTTCTACTGTTACCGTTATCGAATTTGCTGATTCTATTATTCCTACAATGGATAAAACTTTGGGAAAAGAATTACAAAAAGTATTGAAGAAAGAAGGGTTCAAGTTCAACTTTAAACATGCTGTTCAAAAAGTAGAAAACAAAGGGAAAAAAGTAATCGTAACCGCTAAAAACAAAAAAGACGAAGAAGTTACATTCGAAGGAGACTATTGTTTGGTTGCGGTTGGAAGAAAACCCTATACAAGTGGCTTAGGTTTAGAAAACATTGGTTTAAAAGTTAACGATAAAGGTCAAGTTGAAACTAACAATCATAAGGAGACGAATGTTTCTGGAATTTATGCTATTGGAGATGTTACGGCAGGAGCTATGCTAGCCCATAAAGCAGAAGAAGAAGGTGTTTTTGTTGCAGAAACAATGGCTGGTCAAGCTCCTCATATTAATTACGATTTAATTCCAGGGGTAGTCTATACTTGGCCAGAAGTTGCTGCGGTCGGTAAAACAGAAGAAGAAGTAAAAGAAGCAGGAACAGAATATAAAGTGGGACAATTTCCAATAAGAGCGCTGGGAAGAGCTAGAGCTAGTATGGACATCATGGGAGTTATTAAAATAATCTCTGATAAAAAAACAGACGAAGTTCTAGGCGTACATATGGTTGCTCCACGTGCAGCAGATTTAATTATGGAAGCTGTTATTGCAATGGAATACAGAGCTTCTTCAGAAGATATTGCCCGTATTTGTCACCCACACCCAACTTATAGTGAAGGGGTAAAAGAAGCTGCTTTAGCTGCTTGGGATGATAATGCCCTGCATATATAATTAATTCAGCGGCATCATTCCCATTAGAATGGGGAGTTGAACAAACAAACTTGAGCCCTGATTAAAGAGAAGATTAATTATGAATAATAAAACAGGAATATTACTTGTTAATCTCGGAACACCCGATAGCCCCTCAGTAAAGGATGTAAGAAAGTATCTGAAAGAGTTTTTGAATGACGACAGGGTAATTGATTTACCCTGGTTAAAAAGGAAATTACTTGTAAACCTTATTATTGTTCCCCTAAGAGCACCCAGATCAGCGAAAGAGTATGTCAAATTATTCAACCTATTTGAAGGGAAATCTCCTTTACTGAAATACGGTCTAATACTCAAAGAAAAGCTACAAGCTAAAACACCCAAAAACTATACTGTAGAATTAGCCATGCGCTATGGAAACCCATCTATGGATAGTGTTTTAGAGAAAATGAGAAAGGAGAATTACGATAAAATTATTGTTTTTCCAATGTATCCTCATTATGCTGCTTCAAGTATGGGGACGGTTATAGAAAAAACGAACAAGATTATTAATAAGTGGTGGAATATTCCTGAGTTGGTAACTCTTGGGCAATTTTATAACAACCCGGATTATATAAAAGCATTTGCCAATCGCGCAGAGAAACATACAATAGCTAATTATGACCACGTATTGTTTTCTTACCACGGATTGCCAGAGCGCCACATAAACAAGTCGCATTTAAAAGGTCAATCTTGCGTTAATTGCGCCTGCCCAAAAGAATACCAGCCGGAAGAGCCGCTTTGTTATAAAAACACTTGCTATGAAACCACGCGTTTAATAGCCAAAGAAATTGGGTTAACAGAAGACCAATACTCAATGTCATTCCAATCTCGTTTAGGAAAAGACCCTTGGATACAGCCATATACCGATGACGTTATTGCCAACTTAGGTAAAAAAGGGAACAAGAAAATCCTCGTTCTTTCACCAGCATTTGTTTCTGATTGCCTGGAAACTTGTATTGAAATAAGTGAAGAATATTTAGAAGTATTTGAGCACAACGGAGGGGAGAAATTACAATTGGTAGAAAGCTTAAACGACGGTGAAGATTGGGTAGATATTGTGCGCAACATGGTTATCAAAAATTAACCGCTTTTGAAAGAGACTTTAAATAGCGATATTCTTAAAAACGACCATCTACTTCTTTTAAATGGAAATGACTCTCAAAAAGGATACATTGCTATTGGCTGTAAGAAAGAAATTGTATTCACTTCTAAAAACATCAATTTAGAGAAGTTAAATGACTTTATAGCCATTCCCGATAGCTGGAAATTTGGGTATCTTAGTTATGATTTAAAAAATGAATTTGAAACCCTACTTTCGGAAAATATTGATGGATTAGAGTTTCCAGAAATCCATTTTTTCATACCAAAAACACTTTTTAAAATTGAAAACGACACCATCAGTCTTGTTTATGGAGACATCTCTCTTTTACCCAATGTGAAAGATTTTTTTCTAAAAAATAAAGGAACACAAACAATTCCAATTCAACTAACACCTCGAATAACTGAAGAAGAATACCTTTCAAAAATCAGGTCTGTAAAAGAGCACATTCAACAGGGAGATATTTATGAAATGAATTTCTGCTATGAGCTCTTTAATGAGAATGTTGAAATGAACCCATTTGAAACTTACACCAAATTAAATGACCTTACCAACGCTCCTTTCTCTTGTTTTGGAAACTTTAATAATAAATACATTCTAAGTGCTAGCCCTGAACGTTATATTAGGAAAACTGGTCAGCAAATAATCTCTCAACCGATTAAGGGAACCATATCAAGAGGGGCGAATGAATTTGAAGATTTAAAACAAATCGAAAATCTAAAAAACAACCAAAAAGAACGAAGTGAAAACATCATGATTGTTGATTTGGTGAGAAATGATTTATCCAAAATAGCCGCTAAAAACTCTGTCAAAGTAGAAGAATTATGCGGGATTTACACATTTGAAACCGTGCATCAAATGATCTCTACCGTAAGCGCCACTATCAAACCTCATATAACATTTCTAGATATCTTAAAAGCTACTTTCCCTATGGGGTCAATGACTGGCGCTCCCAAAATTCGAGCAATGGAACTAATAGAAGAATATGAGGCTACTAAAAGAGGCGTTTATTCAGGCTGTGTAGGCTATGTAAAACCTAACGGGGACTTTGATTTTAATGTAATAATTCGAACTTTACTGTATAACAGCAAAAAGAAATATTTATCTTGCATGGTCGGTGGAGCTATTACAAGTAAGAGCAACGAAAAGGAAGAGTACCAAGAAACTCTTTTAAAAGCTAAAGCCATTTTGCAAGCATTAAAATGACACTTATCAATACCATATCAACTGAGTTAGAGAAATTGAGCCCCGAATATTCTGCAAAGAAGTTTATTCTGGCGATCAGCGGAGGAGTTGATTCAATGGTGCTTTTAGATGGTTTTAACAAATTAACCCTCAATATTGAAGTTGCGCATTTTAACTTTCAATTACGAGGAGAAGAATCCGATGCAGATGAGGAGCTGGTAAAACAAATTTGTTCCAAAAACAACATCCCGTTTAATAAAAATACAGCAGATACAACTACTTATGCTGCAGAAAAAGGATTGTCAATTCAAGAAGCGGCTCGCGAATTACGTTATAATTGGTTTTTTAATTTATTAAAAGAAAAAAACGCAGATTACATCGTTACTGGTCACCATGCAGATGATTCCATTGAAACTTTCTTTATCAATTTATTAAGAGGAAGTGGAATTAAAGGACTTTGTGGAATTAAAAATACGCCACAAATTATTCGGCCATTATTACCGCTCTCTAGATTAGATATTGAGCAATACGCTAACACCAACAAAGTTCTTTTTAGAAATGACAGCAGCAACGAATCGCTTAAATACAAACGAAATTTTATTCGAAAAAAGATTCTCCCCGAGCTCAACAAAGAAATTAAAACTTCAAGCTCTTCCATATTAAAAAGTATTGGACACCTAACTCAAGCCAATGAATATTTAGAAAAGAAGTTGGCAGAGGATGCTGAAAAAATAACCTCTAATGTTGGAAATACTATCTATATTGAAACAAGACAACTTATCGAAAACATTGTTTTATATTCAGTATTAAGTAAATATGGGTTTAATCCATCTCAAGTAAACAGTATCCAGTCAGATACACAAGCGATAGGGAAAAAACATTACTCATCTACACATGAATTGCTAATCGATCGGAATCAATTGGTGATTCAACCACTTATTAATAAATTGGTAGAAGTATTTGAAATACCTTCTTTAGGTGATTACACTATTCCCTTTCGTATTAGCCTAAATACAATTGAAAAACCACATTCTCTTCGAACAGAAAAAAAGAGTATTTTCCTTGATGCTGATACAATTAAATTTCCACTAACAATTCGAAAATGGAAAGAGGGAGATTGGTTTGTTCCATTCGGCATGAAAGGTAAAAAAAAAGTAAGTGACTTTTTTATTGATGCAAAATTTTCTCAATTCGAAAAAGAGAATTCTTGGCTTCTTTTCTCTGATAATGAGGTAGTTTGGGTAATAAATAATAGGCTAGATGATAGATACAGAGTTACTAGTATGACAATGACTGTCTTACAAATTGAAACCTAATAGTAGATTCTACGTATGTAATATAAGCTGATTTAGCGACCTTATATATCCAACTTAACACATCCTCATATGACAACTGAACCCATTGCTACAGTAGAGAAAGAAGACATTCCTTCTTTGCATTTTCCGGCCGAAGCTGTTGAAAGAACAGAAGATCAAATAAAATTGCTAAAACATAAACTTTCAAGGTCTATGATATTAGGCAATATTCATCGAGTAAAAATGAAAATTACATTTAAAGATGATGAATCCACAAAGGAAGTGCGAACAACTATTTGGGCTGTTGGAGATAAAAATATTGTTTTAAAGAAAGGCATAGTCATTCCGATACACCGAATTATAGACATCTTATAAAAAATATTTAATACCCCTTTTAAAAAAGCACTCCAGAAATGAAGTGCTTTTTTGCTTTAAATTTTCGAACAATATGGATATTATGTTTTTTTTGGCTTGTTTAGGATTCCAAATATAAAAATCTCTTAACCGTAGTTTATTCTTTACTATTATTTACTTTTGAGTTCAATAAAATTACAAGCAAAGATGAAGAAGATATTTAG
>CAWUXI010000045.1:0-15286 GCA_963926405.1 uncultured Flavobacteriales bacterium | reverse complement strand
CACTGTATCTAACCTTTGTGAAAATGGGGATTTAATATTTACAGCCAGTAACGGTGTCTCTTATGATTGGGCTACAGGAACTGCGGGGAACATAGTTAGCACAACTTCAAACGGAATGGATACTATTTTTAACGTTACATCGGGTGATTTACCCATATTTGTAACAGTTACAGATGCAAATGGATGTACTGCTACAGAATCAGTTTCGTTTCCATTAACAACTGGACCTCCTGTTGACTTGGGTAACGACACAACCATTTGCAATGGAACAACAGCCACTTTAGATGCATTTTCTGGTTTGTTTGCTTACAGTTGGAACAATGGAGAAACCGCTTCAATTATTTTCGCTTCCTCTGCAGGTACATACATTGCAGAAGTTATGGATTTAGCTAGTGGTTGTGCTGGTTACGATACGATTAACGTTAGTGTTTTCCCTACGTCTTTACTCTTTTTAGGGTATGATGTTGAATTTTGCACTGGAGACACTGTTGTTTTAGATGCGCAACCAGGCTTTGTTTCCTACCAATGGTCAGACGGGTCAAGCAACCAAACAGACACAATTGTAGGGTTTGGGGAAGTTTCTGTTACAATTGTAGATGTTAATAGTTGTGTGTTGCAGGATACTATTAATTTTTCTCCTGTTTACACATATTATTCATTGTACAGTGATACTACCATTTTCTTGGGAAATTCAATTTTGCTTGAAGGCCCTGGTGGTGTTTCTCACTTATGGAACAACGGGTTAACAACGCAAGATATAACCATGTCACCAATTGAAGACACCACATATATTGTGACTGCTTTACAAGCCAATGGATGTTATGATGTTGCAGATGTAAATGTTTTCATAAATGAGGAACTAAACTTTTTTATCCCGAATTTATTTACACCTAATAATGATGAAAGCAACGATTTCTTTTTAATGTATGGAAATGGAGTTAATCAAGATAATTTCAATTTCACTATTTACAACAGATGGGGCGAAATTGTGTTTGAAACAACTGATGTAAATACAATGCTGACGATTGGCTGGGATGGACGCTCAAATGAACAACAACAACCTGTTGGCACTTATGTATGGGTAATGACAGGATTCCAAGATGATAATGACAATACTCCTCTTCAATTTGCAGGAAAAAATACGGGAACTATTTTACTTAAACGATAACAGGCAGAAAAACTAGATTATGAAAATTTTATCTACAATATTAATAGCTATTCTGTTTAGTTCTTTAGGAATTAGTCAGGATGCATTCTTTTCGAATTACCAATATTCGAATGCACTTACTAATCCCACACAAATGGCAATTAGTAACGACATTAATTTAACTTTAGTGCACAGAAGTCAATGGACGAACATAGTAAAGCCCTTTACTACTTCTCAATTTGAAGGATCTTATCCAATTTTTCAAACAAATACGAACAAAAAAATAGCTGTAATTGGCGTCTCATTTGTAAATGACAAAATAGGTGAAGGAGGGTACCTTCAAACGAATCAACTGGCTTTTAATTTTGCTTATAATTTATCGCTTGGTAGCAGTAACCTGGCTATTGGATCGAAATTAGGTTATTTTAATAGTTCCACGGATTTGGATGGCTTAACAACTGGAAGTCAATTTAATGGTGGTATTTACAACTCAAATACTAGTATAGGTGAAACAGAAATTAATCCAGTAATCCAGGGGCTAGAGATATCTCCTTCTATTACTTGGTACCAAAACGATTCTTTGGGAAGAAGTCTTCATTATTTTGGAATAACTGCATTTAATGTAAATGAACCCTCTTCTGGATTCCTTTCAACTGATATGGGAAAACCTATGAGAATAGCAATAAATGGTGGTACTAATGTTGTTTTTGGAAAACTAGGTTTGTCTCCAAACGCTCTTTTCATGATGCAAGGCAATCAAAATCAGGTAGTAATTGGAGCTGATTTAAAGTATTTTATTACTAACACAAATGATACTTATACTGCAATTGCATTTGGAATATATAATAGGATGAAAGATGCTAGCATTGTTACATTAAAGTATTTATCGGATATTATTGATGGCGGAATTACATATGACATTAATACATCAAATCTAACGGATGGTTTGAACCAAAATACGGGTTCATTTGAAATCTTTCTAAACTATAGAATTAAATCAAAATCAAAGATTAAGCAGTTTAACAACATTGTTGAGGTATACGATAAAAACACGAAAGAATTAATAACCGCTTCCGCAAGTTATCCTAGTAAAACAACAGGAAGCAAAGTCATGATTTTTGAGAATAAATCAAGCGATACTACTGAGCTAAATCAAAGAGAAGAGTACGATATTACAATAACCAAAGATGGTTACCAAGATCAAGAAATTCATGTTATTCAAAACACAGGGGTTGAAGTTGTGACCAAAGTATTTATGGCTCCCTCAGTAACACTATTTGACTTAGAGATTGAGATATTTGATAGAGAAACAAATAAACCAATTACTGCAAAAATCACATATATCGACCCTATTACTATGATTCAAACGGAATTAGGAGAAGGAGATAAGATTTCAAAAGAGTTAGAAAGCGGCATTAAACATATTATCTCTGCAAACGCCGAGGGTTATGACAATGGTATTTTAGAAATACGATATGATAAATTTGGTACACTAAGTAAAAGTATTTATTTAAGTAAAACTAAACTAGAGCTAGTTGCTACTTCACTTAAAATAATTGTATTAGATGAGACCACGAAAAAACCTATCAAATCTACAATTATGTTGGTAAACGTTACGAACGAAAGTAAACATATCAATTCACTAATCGCATTGGAAGGATTTGCTCCTGAAGCGCAACCTTTAGAGATTGGAAATAAATTTGAAATACTCGTTACTAAGGAAGGATATTTTAATCAAACTTTAAAAGTAGAAGCAATCAAGGTTGAAAATATTGAAAGAGTTGTTTTACTATCTTCAATAGAAGTGGGTAAAAGTATTATTGTGGATGACCTACTTTTTAAAACAGGTAAAAAGCAACTGGATGAGCGTTCTTATAGAATTTTAGACCAATTAGTTGATTTCTTAAATCAAAACCCTACAATAAAAATTGAATTACAAGGGCACACAGATAGCGATGGATCCAAGTATGCAAATCAAGACCTATCCGAAGGAAGAGCTAAATCTGCTATTGCTTACATGGAACTCCAAGGGATCTCATCAACTAGATTGGTTGCAAAAGGATTTGGTGAGGATAAACCTATTGCGACAAATGATAGTGCAGAAGGAAAAGCAAAAAACAGGAGAGTTGAATTGAAAATTGTTGGAAAATAAGTGAGCCTTCCTGACAAAGTCAGGATTAGAGCGAACTTTTCCCGGAAACTGATGACAATCAGTTGACATCGGGATCTTACCAATACATTTACAACTCTAAACTACTGAAATCAGAGCCCTCTTTGAGTGACTCTGATAGTTTTACATCTTTTAAAACCACCGAATTAAAGTGGATTTTTGCCTGAGCCCATTTACAAATTGATAAACCACCTTATTATCGATGAAGGATAAGACTAAAGAATTTGAAGTTACAGAACACCAGCTCTTTATTTCATCTTTTAAACATTGGTTAAGATTAAAGAAGGAAAATAAAATTGCTCCTTCGAAAAAGAAGATGGCAAGAAAAATAACGCTATTTGTTATTTTATCGGCTCCATTTAGATGGTTACAATCAATTCTTATTGCAACAAGATTAAAAAGGATTTCATTTAAAGAAAACCCTCCTGTATTTGTAATAGGACATTGGAGAAGTGGCACAACACATTTACATTATCTTTTATCGCAAGACAAAAGATTTGTTTACCTAGATACATTCCAAGCCTTCTTTTTCAGGGTAGCATTTGTATCCAAAGGCATAATGCGCCCTTTACTTGCCCATCTCATGCCTTCTACTCGACTTCAAGACAATGTGAAAATTGACGCTAACTCTCCACAAGAAGAAGAACATCCATTGACAAATCTTACAGAGAAGAGTGGAATGCAAATATTTTTTTTTCCAAAAAACAGGTCTTATTTTGATAAGTACAATGTATTTGAAGGAGCAACAGAAAAAGAAATTAATGATTGGAAAAAAATCTACCTCAAAATGCTCAAACAAATTTCTTTATTTCAAGGAAAGAGAAAACAATTATTATTAAAAAACCCACACAATACAGGACGTGTTAAAATATTGCTGCAGCTGTTTCCAAATGCAAAGTTTATTTTTATCCATAGAGACCCATATGAAGTATATGCTTCTACAAAGTATTTATATAAAAAGGCCGTAAAGACTCAATTCTTACAAGATTTTTCTGAAAAAGAAATGGAGGAAAGAGTTTTGTATTGCTATGAAAAAAGTATGAAAAAATATTTGGAGGACAAACACCTTATTCCAAATGAATCCTTATATGAAATTAGCTTTACTCAGATGGAAAAAGAACCGTTAGAATCAATGAAAAAAATATATTCAAATCTAAACCTTTCTGATTTTGATAAAAATAAACCAAATTTCCAAGCCTATTTAAAAACGGTAAAAGATTACAAAAAGAATAAGCTAGTCGAAATACCTAAGCACATAAAAAAACAAATCAATACACGCTGGAAATTTGCTTTTGAAAATTGGGAGTATGAGCTTGTTGACTAGTAAACCGTTTTCGATACAATTCAATTGAAATACTAGATCCAGCAGAAAGCGTCAGGATTTAGCGACTCTACTCCTCGCTGAGCTGCAACCAATATCTAAAATCTCGCTTATTCAAGTAACCAACAACCCTTTTGTTTTGAGTAAAATCCGAATTTAACACAACAGTTGTTGGGTAACGCAACACACCTCCAACTTCTGCTAGTTCTTTTGCTAGACTGTGTAATCCTTTTGTTTCACTAAACTGAATAAACTCATATTCTTTATTTCTAAAGTTTATAGTTTGCTTGGAAACTGCATTCAATTTTACAAAATAATAATTCTTACCTACTCGTTTAACAAACCTTTTCTTTGCGTAAACTTTTGATTCCATTAACTTAGAATAGTCACACCAAGGAGTTTCTATTTTCACAATTATTGGTTTTTTTTGCTTTGCAATCGAATCTGCTAAATCTTCAAACTTAGTCCATTTTACACCTTGAGAAAACCCAAAAGATGATATAGCAATTAATGGTATTATTACTAATAGTAGTTTCATTGAATTCTCAAAATTAAGAATCTTTTGAAATAGGAACGTGAAAATTACCTTTTTAAGTTCTATTAACTGAGTGAGAGATTCCACTATTTCTTCTTGTTGAACTCATAACTTACTCCACCAAAGAAAGTTATTCCCTGGAAAGAGGAATAGATGTAAGTAGGGTCAAATTCATATCCATAAGGGTTTTCAGTAATATCATCCGAATATTTATTAAAAGGGTCATGAGCTCTTAAAATCGAATTTGAAGGAGGAGTAAAGTTTAAGAGATTTCTAACTCCACAATTTACGCTCAAACCTCCCTTAAAAGCCTTCGATATTTTAATATTCTGCAAACTAAAGGGTTTTGAAAACTCATCTCTGAAATCATTTTCCACTAGGGGCAATTTCATAGGCCCATATAAACTACCTGTATAAGCAATACTCACATTTAGTTTTTGAATCTGAAATGATACTGACCAAGTTCCTGTATATGTTTCCGCGAAAAGCTGCTGCTCTCTTGTTAATAAATCATCCGTTGTTTTATTCATCGAGTATACATCTAATAGTGTTCCACCAAAATTAATCCTCAATGGAAAATTAAATAGTATTCGTGCGTTCAGTGATATTCCTTGCGAAATGGCATATCCATCCAAATTGGAATAGATTATTTGCTTGTCATTCGTTTCATAATCAGGGGTTATTTTATTTGAAAAGTTCGTGTAAAAAATAGAAGCATCAAGCGTCATGAATATTTTATTCGTATTGATACGTTGCACATAATTTAAATTTATATTATGTGACTTCTCTGGTTTAAGATCCTCTGAAACAACTACGTCTCTTGCACCGGTTAAGGCAGCATGATCTTCAGTGAATAGATTCACCACTCTAAAACCATTGCCATAGCCTAACCTTATTTCACTTTTCAAAGTTGGATCAACTTTAATATTTAAACGTGGAGTAAAAATACTTCCATGTTTTAAATGATAATCATAACGTCCCCCAATTAAAACCTTTGTCTTTTCGTTTAACTTAAAATTATCTTGAATAAAAAAACCTGGCAAAACCCATTCATCAGGCATATTTAAATAATTAGATGAATCATTAATCTCAGTAGCATACGTGTTGTCATCATAATTATTATACCTCAAAGCAAGTCCAGTAAGCAAAGCGTGACGTGTATTTATATTCTGATGCCAAACCACTTGACCATAGCCTATATGTTGCGTTGCTTGATAGGATAACGTTCCATAATACGAATCCTGATCATGAAAACTATATGAACCGCTAAAAATTATTCGAGGTTTTACGGGTAATTCATAATTACCAATAACTTCTATCCTATTGGTATAAATGGACTCACCATAAAGGCTATCTCCCCCTCTAAAAGAATCATCCCATTTCATTTCACCTCCCCAACGGTCTTCATTCATTAGCCTAACCAAAATATTAGCAAAACGGTTGTCTTTTCTTTCAAAACTCAATTTATTAAATAACGAAATTCTATCCTTTAGAGTGACATCAGTAAAATTATCTCCATTATTATCAATTGGTTTTGTGTAATTGTAATAACTAACTCCAAAAAGACTTTTAACTTTCCCGAGCTTATACTTTATATGGCCATCCAATTGATATTCGTTCCAAGTAGTAGCAGAACTTTCGAGCGCAAAATCAGATGCAGAGTTAACGTCTTTTGTAATAACATTAATTAACCCAGCAACAGCTTCAGAACCATATAGAGTTGATGCTGCACCCTTCACTACTTCAACTCTATCTAATAAACTACTAGGAATACCCTGTAATCCGTAGACAGTAGACAGACCTCCAACTAAAGGCATTCCATCGATGGTTACCATCGTATATGGACCCTCCATTCCGTTGATATGAATATCTCCGGTATTACATACTGCACAATTAATTTGAGGACGAACACCATTAATATTTTGAGTAGCTTCAAATATACTTGGTGTCGGCACCTTTTTAAGATATTCCGCAGAATACACTTCAATCGGAATGGGACTATCTTTTTTTGATATCGAAAGCATTGTCCCACTAACAACAACTTCGTCCAATATATCTTCCAACGCTGTTAATACAAAGTTTAAAGCAGTATCGCTATGTACATTATAGGATAAAAATGAATTAGAGAAACCATGGGCAATAACAATTAAATCAATCTTTCCTTTACTTAATTTAATAGAAAAATTTCCGGCAATATCTGCTGTCACTCCAATGTTTTGATCTTTTTCATAGATGGAAGCGTAAGGAACCAACTCTCCTTTTGAAGAAGTTACAACTCCACTTATTGTCCCTTCTTGTCCTAACAAAGAAGTGATATAAAAAATAAATAAGAGGGTAATTAGGCACTTCATTATTAGTCTTGTTGCAATTTATTTTTAGACAAAACTAAATATTTTTTAAACACAACTGAATATTTTTTTATAAATTCGCTAAAAATAATTAATGAGAACCTCATCTGAAGAAGATTATCTAAAAGCTATTTACGCATTATCCATTAATGACAAAGGAGCAAGCACTAATGCTTTAGCGAATCATTTAAACATGAAGGCATCTAGCATTACAGATATGTTAAAAAAACTTTCTGAAAAAGGGTGGGTCAATTATGAAAAATACAAAGGAGCTTCCTTAAATATAGATGGTGAAGTTATTGCGTTAAGTATTGTTCGAAAACATCGACTGTGGGAAACCTTCTTAGTTAAGAAACTTAATTTCAAATGGGATGAAGTACACGAGATTGCCGAACAACTAGAGCATATAAAGTCGACTGAATTAGTGGAAAGATTGGATGACTTTCTAGGCAACCCAGAATTTGATCCACATGGCGATCCTATTCCAAATAAAGATCATGAGATAACTGATTCTAGAAAGCGAAGTTATTTATCTGAAATTGAAATCAACAAGGATGTAATTATTATTGGAGTTAAAGATTCTTCTGCTCAGTTACTTCAATACCTAGAAAAAGAAAACATGATTTTAGGTAAAAATATTACCGTATTAGAAATTCATGATTTCGACAAAAGCCTCAGGATATCTATGAACTCCAAAGAATTAAACATTTCAGAAAGAGTTGCTCAAAATGTTTTAGTTCAGACAAATTAGAAAGCTATGTGGAATTATTTAGTCGACTTTTTCTTAAGTATTAATCCAATTTTAGCGGCATTAATTGCAACAACATTTACATGGTTGGTAACTGCGGCAGGTGCTGCAATGGTATTTTTCTTTAAAACTATAAACCGAGCAGTATTAGATGGGATGCTTGGTTTTACCGGAGGCGTAATGGTTGCTGCCAGTTGCTTTGGTTTATTGGGGCCTGCGGTCGACATGTCTGCTGGTGAGGGTTTTGCGCAAGTAGGACCAGCTGTATTTGGGTTTTTATTGGGCGCTCTGTTTCTATTTGGATTGGACAAAGTAATGCCACATTTACATATAAATTTCAAAGAAGCAGAAGCAGAAGGAGTTAAAACCCAATGGCATAGAACAACTTTATTGGTTCTTGCAATCACTTTACACAACATTCCTGAAGGATTAGCTGTCGGTGTTATTTTTGGAGCTTCAATGGGAGATCCTACACTCATTAACACGGCTATGATTTTAGGAATTGGAATTGCTATTCAAAATTTCCCGGAAGGGTTTGCAGTTGCTATGCCTTTGCGAAGAGAAGGTGTTTCGAGAAGGAAAAGTTTTTGGTACGGACAACTTTCTGCTATTGTAGAACCAATTTTTGGTGTTATTGGTGCTGCGTCGGTAATCTATTTTGAACCTATACTTCCCTATGCTTTGGCCTTCGCTGCAGGAGCAATGATATATGTTGTAGTTGAGGAAGTTATTCCTGAATCGCAAAGAGATCGCTTTACCGATATAGCCACAATTGGTTTTATGGTTGGGTTTATATTAATGTTTGCGTTGGATGTTGGTTTAGGATAACCAACAATTCAACGTATATAACAATTACAATCGCATTTGTTTTATTCAAAAAATAACTAGACCTTTCCAACATGACATTTGAAGAATTAGGATTAAACGAACTCGTATTAGAAGGACTTTCATGTATGGGGTTCGAAAAGGCCACCCCTATTCAGGAACAAGCTATTCCTGAAGTACTAAAAGGCAGAGACATCATAGGGTGTGCTCAAACTGGAACAGGAAAAACCGCTGCTTTCGTTTTGCCGATTCTCAATAAAATAATTGAAAAAAAATATAAGCAAACAAGTACCTTAATCATTGTACCTACTAGAGAATTAGCCTTACAGATAGATCAACAAATTCAAGGATTAGCTTATTTTACAGGAGCTACATCTATTTGTTTATACGGAGGAGGAAAAGCGGGTGACTGGAAAGAACAAAAGAAAGCAATGGACCAAGGCGTTGATATTATCATCGCAACTCCAGGTAAATTGATTTCTCACCTAATTATGAAGAGTATAAGCGTTGACACAATCGAAAACTTAATTTTTGATGAAGCTGATAGAATGTTAGACATGGGGTTTTATGAAGACATCTGTCGTATCATCTCTTTCTTACCTGAAAAAAGGCAAAATTTGATGTTTAGCGCTACTATGCCTCCTAAGATAAGAGATTTAGCTAAGCGTTTTCTTACTGATCCTTTTGAAGTTAGCATCGAAATTTCAAAACCATCTGCAGGTGTTTTACAAGCTGCGTATCTTACATTTGACAATCAAAAAACACCCTTAATTAGCTCCTTAATAAAAGGAAAAGACGAATATAAAAGTATCTTAATTTTTACTTCAACCAAACGAAAAGTAAATGACATTGTCAAATCCTTAAGGGGAAATGGTTATGACATAAAAGGAATCTCATCTGACTTAGAACAGCAAGAAAGAGAGGATGTATTAATGGAATTTACTACTAAAAAAGTAAGAGTTTTAGTTGCGACTGATGTTATCAGCCGTGGAATTGACATCAAGGACATTAACCTGGTAATCAATTATGATGTTCCTGGAAACCCTGCTGATTACGTTCACCGAATTGGAAGAACAGCTAGGGCAGACACTACTGGTGTTGCCATAACCCTAATTAACCCGGACGACATGTACAAGTTTCGAAACATAGAAACTCTTATCGAAAATGAAGTGCCAAAGGTTAAGCTCCCTGAAGTATTAGGTGAGGGTCCAGAATGGAGAAAAAAATCTTCAACGGGAAACAATCATAAAGGCGGAAACAATAAATATAAAGGAAAGAAAACATTTAATAACAGAAGTTAATTTGTTCAGTATTCTTCGAATAACATCTTTTTTATTTTAAATCGCATTTTAAAATAAGCCCCCCTCTTTCTCCTTTTTATACGTATATAGTGTATATACCGTTGTATGCAATATGCTATAATTTAATTACACTTTAAATAAAAACTTTATGACAAAATCTACGATATTATTTCTATTATTCTTTGCAATATTCTTTCAGTTTGGATGTGAAAAAGATTGTAATCAAGGTGGCAATTGTGATTTGGAACCTAACCCAGGCCCTTGTTTTGCTGCTATTTCCAAATATTACTTTGACAAGGACGATGGGAAGTGTAAAGAGTTTATTTGGGGAGGATGCAATGGAATTGTGCCGTTTGACAGTTTGGAAGAGTGTAAAGAATGTGAATGTAATAACTAATACTGCATTCAAGAATAGCTAAATTACACAAAAACTATATCCAGAATAACTACTCTTCCAATTTCTTCGTTTACCATATTGACAATCTTACTTTTCCCCATTGAAAGCTCTTCTCGAATAACGGATGAAGTTAATTTAACATACATTCTTTTATTTTTAACATACACGTCCTTAGTATACTTAGCTATTGGCGTACCCATAACTTTGTTAAAAGCATGTTCTGCTTGATAGGAATCATGATTTTTTGACATCCCATAAGACTTTATCAATTTCTTGATAACATCTTCAATTGTTTCTTCATTGGAATTCCTCTTACTCATACAACTTCTTCCATATCAATATTCATTACCTCACCAGCTGTTATTTTAAACGATTTAAAATTCACATTTAGTTCCTTTAATATCGCTGGCACTTTGGTTAAACTTGTATCTGTAATAAATGTTTGCCCCAATTCTCCCTTTGAAATTAGTCCTAATAAAAAATTAACTCTTGATTCGTCTAATTTATCAAAAATATCGTCCAATAATAGAATTGGAGAAAACCCTTTTTTCGATTTGATATAATTAAATTTTGCCAACTTTAATGCAATTAAAAATGATTTTTGTTGCCCCTGTGAACCGAACTTTTTTAAGGAATAACCTGAGATTGTAAATTCTAAATCATCCTTATGAATACCAACACTAGTATAAGTTGACTTTCTATCTTTTGCTGTATTATTATCCAATAGAACAGCAAATTCATCTTCATTTAATGAAGATGAATAATGTAAGTCAACTTCTTCATTGTTATTGGAAATATCCTGATAAAACTGATTAAAAACTGGAATAAATTCTTCCAGAAAATCTTTTCTCTTTTGATGAATTATTTGACCTTTCTCTACTAATTGAATATCCCAAATATCTAACGCATCCTTTTGAAAATTTCCACGTTCTGCAAATTGTTTTAGTAAAGCATTTCTTTGGGCCATTACTTTGTTATAATGGATCAAACTCTCCAAATAATTTCTATCAAATTGAGAAATAATGATGTCTACAAACTTTCTGCGAATGTCGCTGCCATCTAAAATAAGATTACTATCATAGGGCGTTATTAAAACAACAGGTAACAGTCCAACATGTTCGGCTAGACGCTTATATTGTTTCTTGTTTTTTTTAATTATTTTTTTTTGACCAATTTTAACACCACAATAAATCTCTTCCTGTTTCTCTTCTTCCAGTTCAAACCGACCTTGTAAAACAAAAAAAGGCTCATTAAACTTTACATTTTGGCTATCTATAGAATTAAAATAACTTTTGCAATTAGACAGGTAGTAAATAGCATCTAATAAATTCGTTTTCCCTTCACCATTATTACCTAAAAAGCAGTTAACTCGCTTGGAAAAATCGAAAGAGGACTCTGTACAATTCTTGAAATTTACGAGCGACAAATGATTTAAATGCATAATACAAAATTAGGTTTTATTCTCCTTTAATTTATACAAATTATAAAAAGCATTTTAGATTTCAAATATTTACTGCAATTCCATTAAGAAATATCACGAAAAAAACTATTTTTGCGGGTCGAATAAAATAAATCATGGCAGAAGAAGAAATTGAATACACAGAAGTAGAGGCTAAACCAAAGGGAAGTTTAAAGGATGCCTTTTTAAATTCCGACTCACCAATAGCTCATGGAGTTGGTTTTCTTGAGAAAAATAAAAAACGTTTATCTATCATTGGTGGCACTATAGCCCTGATCATATTAGGTGTTTTATTTTACAGTCAATTTATGTATAAACCAGCTGATTTGAAATCACAAGAAGCCTTATGGCATGGTGAATATGCATTATTAAACGAGCAAAACTGGAGCGCAGCTATATCAGGAGACTCAATAGGTAATTCGGGATTAAAATCTGTTGCGGAAAGCTACAACGGTTATTCTGGAGGTGATATTGCACAATATGAATTGGGAATTGCTTACTTAAACAATGGGCAATATCAAGAAGCTATAACTGCTTTAGAACAAGTTGCTTTTGAAGACGAAATGATTTCTTCAATTGCTTTTGGAGCTATCGGAGATGCTAGCATGGAGCTCGGTAAAATTACTGCTGCTGCAGATTACTATGAAAAAGCATACAATAATTCGAATAATGAATTAACCGCGCCTATTTACATGCTGAAAGCAGCTTATGCAAAAGAAGCTGAAAGTAAATTTGAAGATGCTGTCAAAATCTACGAAGAATTAATAAAAAAGTACCCATTAACTCCGGAGGTGAACAAGGCAAAAAAATATATTGAATTAGCGAAAAAAGAGAAATCTATTTATAACCTGTAATGGCTACTGCAGAAAAAAACCTATCACATTACGATAAAGATTCAATCCCGAACGCATCTAATATGCGCTTCGGGATTGTTGTTTCTGAATGGAATGAAACCATTACAAATGGCCTACTTGAAGGGGCGATAAAGGCATTAAAGGAAAATGGAGCTAAAGAAGAACATATTATTGTAAAGCACATGCCCGGTTCTTTTGAATTAGCTCTTGGAGCTCAATATCTTTTAGAGCATTTACAAATTGATGGTGTCATTGCACTAGGAAGCGTTGTTCAAGGAGAAACAAAACATTTTGATTTTGTATGCCATGGGGTTACACAAGGGATTATGGATGTTAGTCTTAAATATAACAAACCTGTAATCTTTGGTGTGCTTACAGATAATACGATGCAGCAAGCTATTGATCGTTCTGGAGGTAAACATGGAAACAAAGGCATCGAATGTGCTATTGCATGCATTAAAATGATTGCTACTAAAGAAGCGATTACAAGACCTAATAAAAAAGTAGGCTTTTAGTTCTTTTTTTTTCATTTGCACTAAACGCTTAGCTTTTGAAAATTCAAAGAATACAAGTTAATTAAATTACATATATTCTGTATTTTCGCATAAAATGCAGAACAGACAATACACATATTTGTATTGTCTATTTGTTACCTGCAACTGAAAAACTAGCATGAATAGAATTTCCCATATAGAGAATGAAATTTCTGAATTAAGAAATGATTTACAGAATCATAAAATTTATAAAAACCTAAAGAGTGTTGATGATATTAAGGTTTTTATGGAAAATCACGTGTTTGCCGTTTGGGATTTTATGTCACTTTTAAAGAACCTTCAAATAAAATTGACGACCGTTCAAACACCTTGGACTCCTCCAAAAAATGCAACGCTTTCAAGATTCATTAATACCATTGTTCAAGGAGAAGAAAGTGACATCAATGAATTAGGAGAACCTAAAAGTCATTTCGAAATGTATTTGGACGCTATGATGCAGCAAGAAGCCAATACTGTAGAGATTAATCAATTTATAAAACTTATAGAATTAGGAAATACGGTTACCTATTCTTTAAATCAAATTGCCATTGACCAAAGGGTAGCGGAATTTGTGAAATTTTCTTTTTCAATTATTGAAACGGACAAACCACACTTAGTTGCTTCCGCTTTTACATTTGGTAGAGAAGACCTTATTCCTAAGATGTTTATTGAAATCCTAAAAAATGCTTCTTCTAAAAACAAAAAATATAACAAATTGACATATTATCTTGAGCGTCATATTGAACTAGATGGAGATGAGCACGGCCCCCTATCTCTTCAGATGATTTCAGAACTTTGCGGGAATGACTCTGAGAAATGGGACGATACTCTAGCAGTGGCAAAGCAATCATTAGAGAACAGAATTTTACTTTGGGATGCTATAAGTGATTTAATTCAAAAAAGAAAAAAGGTACAGAACCCTATGCATAAGAAATAAGAGTTCATTGGTTAAATAAAGTTCATCAGATTTAGAAAAGCACCCGAATATACAATTTGGCTATCTGAAGCAGAAATGTAATTTATCTAATAACTCTGCTGACCTAATAAAAAATGCTGTTACCACTTATGTAAAATTTGACCACTGAAGAAGTGACCCCCAATAACCCACGAAAACTATATCTTGTTCGATTCTATAATTTTCGAAGGTTCATTAGACTTACACAATTCGATCATTTTTAATGCTATATCTTTGGCTTCAACAGCACGGTATTTTTTCGGTATTAAAGCTTTTAAGAATTTAAAAACCGCAACTCCCATTTTTTCTCCAGCACGCTGCTCTTGTCTGTTACCCGCAATAAAGCTTGGTCTTAAAATATAGGTATACTCAATATTAGCATTTAACACAGCATATTCCATCTCCCCTTTTATTTTATTGTAGGCTATAGCACTTTTTGCATTGGCCCCGATGGCGGAAACTACAGCCACTTTAGAAACACCATTTTTTTTACAGATTTCAACGGCTTGTGCTGGAATACCCAAGTCTATTTTTCGATACTGCTCGTGATTGGGGGTTTTCTTTTTGGTGGTTCCTATACAGATGTAAAGCTCATCTCCGGTCAGGTCTTCTTTGAAACCCTCTAAAACCAATAGATCTCCTATGTATTCTTTCAGTTTTGGATGCGAAATACCTGCTGGTGTTCTTGAGAAA
>CAWUXI010000044.1:0-7269 GCA_963926405.1 uncultured Flavobacteriales bacterium | reverse complement strand
ACTCCATGGCCTGTGCTATCTGCATTAACCACAGCAAATGTTCCATTAGACAACAAATCGGCCCAATAAAAATCTCCACTTACTACATTCTTTGGTTTAAAGAAAACGAAGTAATCTTTCAAGTTGGTGTCTAGTATTTCTTTGGTGGCCAAGAAACTACGTTGAATCCTCTCTGCGTAATCAATACTATCTGTTATTTCCTTGTGTGCTTCCTCAATAATTTCTTTTTGTTTGGAGGTAACCCTAAACCGATTAAAAATAAAACCACCGAAAAGGATTGCTAAACCCAAGCCTCCATAAAGAAAATACGCTTTCTGTTTTTGCGCTGTTGCTTCTAATTGATGCTGTTTGTTCTCTGCTTTTTCAGCAGTTAGTAAAGCATCTTTTACTTTATCTGCTTCCGCACTGGTAATACTATCTGCTGCAGCTTGTTTTTCGTAAGCGTACTTGTATTCTTGTCGTATGACTGCTTTTTGATTGGCTTCTGATTCAAGACTATCCCTTGTTGAGATAAACAGTTCATACATTTCTAGGCTTTCTTTATAACGGCCCAGTTTCTTGTTGACTTTCCACAGGGATGAGGCTGCTTGTTTTGTTTCTAATGCTGCGCCTATTTCCAGAGCTATCGATAAAGACTGCTGACTGTATTCAAACGATTTGGTATAATCACCTTGCTCTTTATAAATGTTTCCAATGTCGTTCAAAGAGCCTGATATGCCTTTTTTATCTCCAAGCTCTTTCTTTATTTTCAGGCTTTGGTTATGATAATCGATTGCTTTGGTATAATCGCCTTGCTCTTTATAAATGCTTCCAAAGTTGTTTAAAGTGTTTGCTATACCCCTTTTGTTTCCAATTTCTTCTTCTGTTTTCAGGCTTCGGCTATAGTAATCGATGGCTTTGACATTATCCCCTTGATGCGAATAAATGTCTCCAATGTTGTTTAAAGAGGTTGCTATGCCCTGTTTATTTCCAATTTCTTCTTCTATTTTCAGGCTTTGGGTGCAGTAATCGATAGCTTTGGCATAATCCCCTTGGTTTGTATAAATGCCTCCAATGTTGTTTAAAGAAATTGCTATACCTTTTTTGTCTCCGACCTCTTCTTCTATTTTCAGGCTTTGAGTATAGGACTCGATAGCTCTGGCATAATCGCCTTGCTCTTTATAAATGACTCCAATGTTGTTTAAAGAATGTGCTATGCCCTTTTTATTTCCAATCTCTTCCTTTATTTTCAGGCTTTGGGTATAGGATTCGATAGCTTTGGCGTAATTGCCTTGGTACGTGTAACTAGATCCAATGTTGTTTAGCGCAAATGCCCGAGACATCATAAAATTTTCTTTCACTTGCTTACCCAAATTATTTTTTAGGTTTATCGAACACAGACTGTCAATTTTTTGATTAAGCACAAAATCCAATTCTGGATCAGTTCTATAGATAATATTATCCCATGCCATCCAGGCATTTACAATTATGGTGTCGTGTTTTGCAGTTTTGATTACCTGCTTCAAAGAATCTACTTATGCTTGTTGGTCAGCAGGGAGTTGCGCTGTACCGACTAATGGTAGTAAAAGTAGTATGTAGAGTAGATTTTTGATTGGTTAAATAATTACCCTAAAAATAAAGAATATTTAAACACTAGGGTTAATAGTTTTGATAGGAGCTTTTATGCGCTCGCTGCAGGTTTAATTAATTTTATATTTCTTTTTTAAATTTAAAATAATGTCAATCTCATTAATTTTTTCCTCCGCTTTACTATTCGTTTTAATTAACCAATTATACTCATTTTGAATATTTACAGCCAATAGCGTCTCATCCCAATTAATAGTATTGTCTGCGCAGTGTTTTTGGACAATGCTTTTAAACTGCTTAATATACTTGTATTCAGTAGTTTCTTTTGTGAATAATTGAAGTGTCCATTTTGAAACATCCTTAATAACAATAACCTTTGAACCTTTAGATCCTATTCTCCAATCAATTGTGGTTCCTAACTTTTTAACCGGTATTCTGTACGAAAAATCCGTTTTATCAATAGAGATATATACTAGATCATCTTTAAGTGCGTGTTTTATCATGCTGCTAATTTTGTTGCAAATTTCTATAGCCAAGTTTTTTATGAACCATGTTAAATTGCATTTACGTTTTGGCAAAGGTAAGGAGAAAAGACGGGTCGTCCCGATTTTTTATCGCGAGTAGAATAAGGTTTTTAGTCTATTTTTTGTCAGCTTTAGTCTTTTTTATTAATGCCTCAGCTCTTTCTTTAT
This sequence comes from uncultured Flavobacteriales bacterium, assembly GCA_963926405.1. GTDB lineage: Bacteria > Bacteroidota > Bacteroidia > Flavobacteriales_D > Parvicellaceae > CALSMU01. Next base: position 5,011 of record CAWUXI010000044.1, on the reverse strand, counting down.
AGTAATCATCACCGCTTATTTCAAAAGCCTTTGTAACAAGTTTTGTGGCATTATTATTATCTCCAATTTTTTCATAGTAATCAGCCATAGAGCCATAGGCTTTTGCACTTTCTGGGTAATATTCAATAGCAAGTTCAAAGTACATTTTTGCCTTTTCATATTGTTGCATATCTAACTTCATATAAGCTGACATGTTAAAAAGCTCCTCGGGATAGGGCGCTTCTAAATATCCAAAATGATCCTTAAGCTTCTTTTCTCGGTGTTTTATTATGTTCAGTAATTCTTCTTTTGAAGTATCAAATGAATTTATTTTATCGGTGTTTTCCATTGTGTACCATGCAAAAATAGCTTTCAATCCATTCAAAATAGATGGAAAAGGAACGGTTCCATGTAATTCTTTTGGGTAAAATTCCCAGTCAAATAATAAGCCATTTTCACTATTGCGCTTAACGATATTTGAAAATTCAATATTTGAACGAGTAAACAATGTGAAGTCTGATGTGTCCCTCATAACATTGTCAAGGGTTATTTTAGAATCCTGCCAATGCAATTGACCACTTAAAGATATGTGTAGCGATTTGTTTTGGTAGTTTTTAATAGAGAGGACTTCTTTTGCTTGGTTTAGAAGTTTTTGCTCATCCCAATCTAGACTTGGATCAATCGCTAAGTAATTTGCAAATAACGCGGGGTGATTAATAAGTGTATAAATTGCAAATAACCCTCCGTAAGAATGACCAATTAATGTTCTGAAATTACTTACATTATATTTTTCTTCGATATAAGGGATAAGTTCTTTCTCTATGAATTGACTGAATTTTTCAGCCTCTCCATTTTTTTCGTTAAAGGGTGCCCCATATTTGCTTTTTATGACGGAGGTGGTTAAGTCCCTAGTTCTGTTGTTATTGTTCGAAATTCCCACAAGAACCATCTCAGGCATATAGCCTCCACTATAATAATCAAGTACATTATTGACCGTTGGAAGAAAAATTTCTCCATCTAAAATATAAACCACTGGGTATTTTTGCTTTTTTTCAGGGCTATAGCTAGATGGTAGTTGGATGTATATTTTTCTCGATTCTTTTAGCGTTTCGGAGTAAAGGCTATCTAATACGCCTACGGTTTTCAAAAAATGAACATTTTGAATGGTTTGACCAATCGTAAATTGTTGGAATAGGCATAATACACCAACAATTAATAGTACTTGTATTCTATTCATTATTAATTGCGTTTTATCTAGAAAAAAGAATTAAAGGTAAAGCTATTGTTTACTTTTAATTGTAGGTACTTACTCAACAGCTTCAATTACCTCTTTCAATAACTGATTAAAACTTATATCCCCCTTATTGGCTAATCCAAACCGAACTACGACTATGTTTTCAGAAGGAATAATAAATATACGTTGCCCTTGAAAACCATCGGCAAAATACATGTCTTTCGGTACGTTTGGAAATTCTTCATCGTTCTGCTTCCAGAATTGAGCTCCATATTTCCCTTCTGATCCTACCGCTGGAGTAGCTGTATATTCAGCCCACCAATCTGGAAAAATTTGTTGATCTGCTACTTTACCATTTTTCAAGTAAAGTAACCCATATTTAGCCCAGTCTCTAGGTGTTGCCCAAGCATAAGAAGAACCGACAATAGTTCCAGAAGGATCTGTTTCTAACACCATGCTTTCAGCACCAATCCAATTGAATAATTCGTTATTAGCAAAATTTAAATAAGCTTCATCATCATCAAGTTGTTTTCGAATTAATCCAGATAAAATATTGGAAGTGCCTGAAGAGTATTTCCAAGACTTCCCTATTGTACCATCTAATTTATGGTTTACAGCAAAGGAGTAAACATCATCTTCAGTGTAGAGCATTTTGGTTACGTCAGAAATAGCACCGTAATTTTCCTCCCATTCCAATCCACTATTCATTTGTAACAAATGATTCCAAGTAATATTTTTTCGGTTATCGTTTTGCCAGGTTTCAATTCCGGTTGGTTGATTAATGTCAACTTTACCCTGTTGCACTAATATTCCGGTTAATGTGCTCATTATACTTTTGGCCATTGACCAACCGAGCTGTTTCGTGTTTTTGTCAAACCCTTCGGTGTATTGTTCTGCTATTAGTTGATTACCATAAAGTACTACAATAGCCCTTGTATTACGCGTATTTTCTCCTTCCACTTCACGGAAATGTTTGTCAATGGCATTTTGCAGTTTTTCTTTGTTAATGTTGGAAGGAATTTCTTTTTTAGAAGTAAAATCTACAAATGCTGAAGAGGCTGTTAACTTTTTTGGAAATTGGATGTCTATATTTTCTGTATTAAAAGGCTTGCCTTTATTAACCAGTGAACACCCTGTCTTTTCATTATAATATGCTTTTTGTGAACGCATCCCCCAAAAAGAACTTGTTACCATTTTATTCTCAAAATCAATTGTGTTTGAAGCATATTTAACCAAAGAGAAATTTAAATCATTAGCTTCAATATCTTTTTGTTCCCTTCCCGCAACAAAAACACAAGAGCACATATTTTTAGCCGCATATCCATTGATTATAGGTAGCCTAACATATAGGTAGTAGAAACCAAACATAATCCCTATTAGTAAAATAACAGCTATAATCATTAGTATGATTTTTCGTTTATTCATCTACAAGTGAAGTTACAATAATTTTGTCATGGATAATGATAGGTTGGGGTAAAAGTAATATAAGAATTTTTCACCCTTATGATAAACAGACGTTCGTGTAAAAACTTATGGATACTAATTGCTCTCCATTATTAAAGATTGAGCTATATTTGCGCCCGCATGCCAAATTTTAATAATAGTCTATCATCAAAATTACCAAAAATAGGCACATCTATTTTTACAGTAATGTCTTCGCTAGCAAACGAAGAAGGAGCATTAAATATGTCGCAAGGTTTCCCCGATTTTGATGTAGATCCAAAATTAATTGAGTTGGTAACAAAAAATATGCAGAAGGGGAATAATCAATATGCCCCGATGCAAGGTGCTTTAAGATTACGCGAAGCTTTAAGTCATAAAATTGATAAAGCTTATGGAGTTAAATACAGTCCTGATTCAGAAATAACGATTACTGCAGGAGCTACTCAGGCTATTTTTACAGCAATTACGGCTTTTGTGAAAGAAGATGATGAGGTTATTATTTTTACACCTGCATACGACTGCTATCAGCCTGCAATTGAATTAAATGGGGGAAAACCGGTTTTTATTCAATTGAATGCCCCAACCTATAAAATTGACTGGGAAAAAGTCAAAAAAGTAATGTCTCGTAAAACCAAAATGATCATCATCAACACACCACATAACCCAAGTGGAACAATTTTGACGAAGGAGGATTTGATAGAACTTGATAAGATTACAGCAGGATCTGAGGTCATTGTTTTGAGTGATGAAGTTTACGAACATATTGTTTTTGATGGAAAAGAACACGAAAGTATATGTAAATATCCGGGATTGATTGATCGGTCAATAGCAACTTATTCTTTTGGTAAAACATTCCATGTTACAGGTTGGAAAATGGGATATTGTATAGGACCAAAAAACCTCATGCATGAATTTAGAAAGGTACATCAATTCAATGTGTTTTCCTGCAATCATCCTTTTCAAATTGCTATTGCTGAATATTTGGAGGATGAAAATAATTATAACAACTTGAGTTCATTTTATCAAAAGAAGAGAGATTTATTTTTAGATGCTGTCTCTACTTCAAGATTTGAACCAATTACTTGTGCAGGAACGTATTTCCAATTACTGAAGTATGATCAAATAACAGACGAAAATGATGTAGATTTTGCAGTTCGGCTAACGAAAGAGTTTGGATTAGCATCCATTCCGGTTTCTGTTTTTTACCATATCCCGGTAGACGAGAAAGTGCTTCGTTTTTGTTTTGCAAAAGGAGAAGATACTTTGCAACGTGCCGGAGAAATTTTAGCAAAGGTTTAAGTTCTACACAATTCACTCTTAACATTAATGTCAGTCTTGCGTAACAAACGATTCAATTTGGCGTTACTTAGTTACCTAACTCTTGATTGAAATGTATAAACAAATTTTCGTAGCCACTTTTATTCTTTGTTCATCACTATCTTTTGGCCAACAGGCTGAGATTATTGATGTATATACCAAGAGTGATACTGTCAATCATCAATTTGTTAAATCCGATGATTTATTTATTGGAAGATGGGACACATTAGCGCAACCGAATTTTTGGAAGCAGGTAATGGTGACACCTCCAGATTCTTGTATTATTAACATTGCGGCTACTCGAGCCATACTAGGAAAGGAATCCTTTGTCAACTGGAGAGCACAAACAGAACCTCAAAAAGAACTTTATAAAGATAGTGTGCGCAAACAGTATGGATTAGCTAATGATGCGAAAATTTATGTGACTTCAGGTAAAAGCCATTTTTATCAAGTCGAAAAAGTAATGCCAAGTATTAGTAAAGCAGTCATTGCTTTTGAGAAATACAGAACGGATCCATGGTACGCCCAAGCAATATTGTTAATAGAAAGCCCAGGTAAAATACAGTATTCAAGTGTTGGTGCTTATGGTCCTTTTCAGTTAATGAAATCTGTAGCACTTTCGCATGGCTTGAAAGTCAATAAATATGTTGATGAACGAAAAGATTTTGATAAATCGGCAATGGGGGCAGCTCATCTTTTGCAAACTACATGTATTCCAGCAGCGAAACGAATATTAAATAAGCACAACTTATCGTATAACGAAACAGATTTATGGTTTCGATTATTTGTGTTGCATATTTACCACGCTGGGGCTGGAAATATAGGAGGGCTAATAGATAGTCTTCAGCCAGAAAAAGGTGGTCAGGAATTAATAACACTTATGTGGCAAAGTGAATGGGGTGGATTTAAAAATGCTTCTCAAAATTATTCTCAAGTTGCACTTGCATCACTGCTACAGTTACAAGAGTTGATTTACGAAAAATGCGATTATATTTTTGAATGTAAAGCGTTTTAAGGAGGGGCAGTACTAAAAGAGGG
>CAWUXI010000043.1:0-13294 GCA_963926405.1 uncultured Flavobacteriales bacterium | reverse complement strand
GTTAATCGAAATAATGAGGTTTCTTCCAAAGAATTCCAAACCCAATAAAACTTGTTAAAATGAAAAGAGTGGAAATAATCTGCGCCTGCGTAATTAGGGTTCCAAATAAGTTATACGTTTCATTGACACGAATTAATTCTATAGTAAAACGTTCTATTCCATTAAAGAAAAGGTAGCTAATAAAAATAAACCCCGTTAGTTTTATTTTCTTCCTGATGTACATCAATAATCCAAAAATTCCTAGGCAAAGGAGGAACTCATAAATGGGGGTAGGAAAAACAGGAGTAGCTAATTTGTAGCAATAATCCGAATACATACAATCTTGTATTCTAATTCCCTCGTTTATTACATTATTTGGGTAATCATAGCTCCAAATCCAATTAGGAAAAATTGACATTAAGTTGGGTTTAGCTGCAGTATTTTCAATTCCCCAATCACCATCACCGCTAAAATGACAACCTAACCTTCCAATTCCATAAGCAAGTATTAAAGCAGGTGAAACAGCATCTAGCATATGAAATACATGTAGTTTTTGTTTGTGGATGTAGATTATACAAGCCACAGAAGCAGCTATTAAGCCACCGTAAATTGTTAGGCCACTAAATGGATCATGCAGAAATTCAGAAAGTGGAATAGGATCTTCCAGCCAAGCGAATATTTTAGCGCCAAGAAAACCAAAAACCAATGCTAATAATGTAATGGAACTTATATGCTCATGCGGTTTTACTTCTTTCTCAACTTCTATTGGCTCTATTAATTTTGTTTTTTCAGATTGGTAATAATTCTGTCCAGCGAGTCCCAGGCCGATTGCAATTCCTCCAAAAAGGCTTCCTTTGAAAGAAAGCATGTAATGTTGGAAATCATTAAGGACAGTTGCGTCGTAGAAGGGGTAAAGGAATTTAAATCCAATTATAAACCCAATCAAAAACAGGAGAACCAATTCTATTGGAGAAGCTTTTTTACCTTCAATAACTGTGCTGAATTTGCCATGAAGTAATCCTTCTTTTTCTTTACGGATTATCTCTTTTCTGAATAAAAATGCAGCTACCAAAAAAGCAATTGCTACAAGAAAGCCAAAGGAGTTGATGGGCTTTAAAAAATTCCAATCTACTCCAAATAAGTCTTTAAATAAATGAAAGAGAGTAGGGTACATTAGCCGTTTATTCTAGCAACGGTTTCTAATTTTTCTTCAACGAATTCAATTTTCATTATTCCGTCTTTATCCAATTCGGTCATTTTAACTTTCGCAGATTGATTTACCATTAACGGATTGAAAGCTGTTTTAACTTTAACATAGTTTGTTGTGAACCCGTGCATTAGTCCATTGTCCTCTGAACCTTCAAACACAACTTTGTCTTCAAGGCTGACATTAGCTTCGTAAAATGCCCTTTTCTTTTTCTCGCTCAAAATTCGAAGCATGTTACTTCTTGCTTTTCGAACATCTTTTGGAACCACTCCATCCATTCTTAGAGCAGTGGTATTATCTCTCTCTGAGTAAGTAAAGACATGCAAATAGGAAACTGGAAGCTCGTTTAAAAAGTTATATGTTTTCATAAACTCTTCATCCGTTTCTCCGGGGTATCCAACAATAACATCTACACCAATGCAAGCATCCGGCATTAGTTCTTTTATTTTTTCTACCCGCGAAACATATAACGATGAATCATATCTTCTGCGCATGCTTTTAAGTAAAACATCCGAACCACTCTGCAGTGGAATGTGAAAATGAGGCACAAAACGTTGAGATTTAGAAACGAATTCTATTATTTCGTTACTCAATAAATTAGGCTCAATGGATGATATTCTGAATCGTTCTACATCCTCAATCTTATCCAATTCTTGGATTAAACCGAAAAAGTTCTCTTCAGTTCCGTAGCCAAAATCACCTATGTTGACTCCAGTTAAAACAACCTCTTTTACATCTGTTTTAGCCAATTCATTTGCTTTTTCAAGGGTGTCTTTTATAGAAGCATTGCGTCCTCTGCCTCTTGCTAGCGGGATAGTGCAAAATGAACAAAAGTAGTTGCAGCCATCTTGTATTTTTAAAAAAGACCGTGTTCTGTCCGTGGTGCTAAAACCTGGAACAAACTCTTTGGTTTCTTTAATTTCGTTAGCTAGTATTTGTGCCTCTGGTCGTTTATGCAAGTCGTTGAGGTAGTCGCCAACATTAAATTTCTCATTAGCTCCTAAAACCAAGTCAACACCTTTAATATCTGCTATCTCTTGAGGTTTTAACTGAGCGTAACAACCTATTACAACTACAAATGCTTCTGGATTGCAGTTTAGCGCCTTTCGAACAATGTTTCTACATTTCTTGTTAGCACTTTCCGTAACAGAGCAAGTGTTGATTACATAAACATCAGCACCAGAATCGAATTCTACCTTCGCATAACCACTATCTGTAAGTGATTCGGAAATTGTACTCGTTTCCGAAAAGTTGAGTTTACAACCCAATGTGTAATATGCAGCGGTACCGTATTGATTCACGGTGTAAAGGTAATTTACTTTTTATTACTAGCCTAAATGTTGCTTACTATAAAAGCTATTGTCCGTACTATTACCAAATAGTAGAGCAAAAAAAAAGGCCGTCTCGAAAGACAGCCTTTTTAAACTTAAAACGTTAATTCCTTAGAAATGGAATAATAATTTAATTCTTCCTTGCATGTTGTCAGTATCAATTGCCATTATAGAGCTTTTTGATGTCATAGTAGTAAGCTCGAAAGTAGTAGCAGCAGTAGCAGCAGCATCAACAAAATCATAAATTTCAGTCACTGTTTCTGCTTCTCCTGTAGTTTGCATTCCGAATCCCCATCCAAACTCAGCTCCTAAAGAGATTTTCGGTAAAATAAAGTATTCAACACCTGCAAATCCTCTAATACTTAATCCAAAACCACCAGCAGTATTGCTAGAAAGAGTTCTGAAGTTAGAAGCAGATCCATTTGCAATGTTGTCTAGAGTTAAAGCAGTAGAGTATTCAGCTGATGATTTCGTTGCTCCTCCTAAAGTAATCATTAACTCTCCTCCATAGTATCCTTGGAATCTACCTTCTCCTTTTCTTTTTTCAAGTCCAGCTCCAATTTGAATCAAAGATCCAGATTGTTTAGTAACATCAGTTAAATAGCTAGGGATATAACTGACTGTACTTGTATCATTTAAGATTTCTTGTTTTAATGAGTAGTTCCCAATCCTAAGAGAACCTCTGTAAGCTGTAGTAGCATCTTTATAATACTTTCCAAAAAGTACATTGTCAGAATTTACAAAATCAGAACCTAAAGAGTTTCCAGTGGAACCATTAAACATGTTTCCAACGTAGTTTAAAATTGGAGCTGCATCGAAACCGATTACCCAGTCCCCAGCCTCAGGTGTAAAAACCTTGTCTGTACTTTCATCTTGTGCTATAGTGCCAAAAGAGGCTCCTAAAATAGCTGCAACAAATAAAATTTTCTTTTTCATAATAAATGTTTTTTAAAATTAGTTCGATGTAAATTTAATATCACTAAACCGCATAACTACAGGGCAATATTTTGTTTTTTAACCTTTAAATGTTAATATGTTGCCGTTTTTATTGTTCTAATGATTTGTTTTCTAAAGTCTTGCGGCCTCATTAATGGTTTTTTGTGTGTGTTTATCATGGTTCAATAATTCCCTTTCCTGCCTGTTCCTTTAAATAGAAAGAAAAAACACAACCATTATGTAATATTTACGTTCTTTTGTCAAGTTGATTCAATTATATACGTAAATTAGATTCCCTTAAGAAGTTTACTGTGATATCCTTGAAAGCCATCTAATGGCTGTAAACCACAGTAATACATTGAAGTTGGCTATTGCAATAAAATGAAAAGGCATTGTATTTTTATTCTGGTTGTTCTATCGAGCTTCTTTTCTGGCTTCGTACATTCTCAGACTCTTATTATAAACGAAGTTTCCAATGGTCCTGCTGGTAGTCAAGAATATGTAGAGTTCGTTGTTGTTGATGTGAGTGCGACATACGATTGTACTGGATCAGCACCTCCATGTGTCGATATTCGTGGTTGGATATACGATGATAACAGCGGCTACCACGGAACAGCTGGAATTGCATCTGGTTGTGCTCGTTTTACAAATGATCCGTTATGGGCTTGTGTGCCAGTAGGTACAATAATATTATTATATAATGGTATAGATCCAAATATGGATATCCCAGCTGATGATTTTAGTCTTATAGACGGTAATTGTATTCTGAGCGTATCAATAGACAATTCTCAGTTTTTTGAGTTTACAGAAACAACTCCTGGAGATATTGTTTGTAGTTACCCTGCAACTGGATGGGGAACGGATCCATCTCCTAACTGGTCGAATGTTGCCATGGCAAATGGTGGTGATTGTGCTAGACTTGTTGATTTAAATGGATGCGAAGTGTTTTCACTTTGCTATGGTGCTGCGAATCTTAATCCTATGATTTATTTTACAGGAGTTGGGGACGATGATGTATGGTTTTTTAACGATGGTGATCCAGCTGTACAAGCTAATTGGAGTGAAGGTTGTGCCGGAGATATCGCTGCTTGTGGAGCGAATAACCAAACTCCAGGAGCACCTAATAACACGGCAAATGCTGACTTTATTGGGCAGTTTAATAATTATTGTGCGCCAATACCTCCGATAGTAGTTAGTTCGGTATCTATTGATGCTGGTTGTGGTTGTACTGGAACTGCTAGTATTACAGCGAGTGGTTCCATCCCGGGATATACATACGCATGGTATGATATTGCTTGGTTGACCATTGGACAAACTAACGCTACAGCTACTAACTTATGTGCAGGAACGTATTATGGTATTGCTACTTCATCTATTGGTTGTGAAGATACAGTGACGGTTGTAATAAGTTCTTCAGGAAGTATGACGTCTAGTAATTTTAATACCAATCCTTTATGTTTTGGTTCGTGTGATGGTACTGCTACTATAACACCAGTTGGAGGTGCAATACCTTATACATACAGTTGGAGTGGAAGTACTAGTACTTCTAATTTTGCCAATGATTTGTGCACAGGACTTCATACGGTTACTATTACCGATAACTTGGGGTGTGTTATTACTGATACCTTTTCACTAGTTGAACCAGTGGCACTTAATTTATCAACGACTTTTGTAAGTCCTATGTGTTTTGGAAGCTCAGACGGTAGTATTGCTTTAGCAGTTGCTGGCGGTACCGCAAATTACACCTATTTATGGGACGATATAGGAGCTTCAATAACTCAGAATATTTCAGGAATTCCAAGTGGAACTTATAATGTGGCGGTAACCGATGCCAATAATTGTATACAAACTATTCAGACAGTTGTAACAGCGCCCTTGCAATTGACGCTTACTACATCAACAGTTGCGACCTCATGCATTGGATTGTGCGATGGAGGAATCACTGCAGTAATAACCGGTGGAGGATCTAGCCCTTTTCAATTCAGTTTGGATAATGCAAATTTTAGCGGTTCCGGAAATTTTGGTTTATTATGCGCAGGTGTTTACTCTGTTTATATGTTAGATAACCAAGCATGTATTGACTCGATTGTAATTGAAGTTTTTGCTCAATCGGTTATTGCTGATGCCACAATTGGGCCGGTTGTAAATTTATGCGAGAATATATCACCTGTACAGTTATTTGCTGCTAATCCGGGAGGTATTTGGTCTGGAACAGGTATTTCTAATAGTACTTTAGGTATTTTCGATCCAGCACTTGCCTCCTCAGGTAATCATGAAATAATTTACACTATTTCAGGTGTTTGCGGCGATGCTGATACCGTTTCAATCGAAGTGGTGCCGTCTGATAACCTTTTAATTACTGCTCCAACTGATGTTTGTGAAGACACACCTAGTTTTACACTCTTTGTTCAAAGTGGTGGAGGTTCTTGGTCTGGAACTGGTATTACAAATAGTATAACAGGTGAATTTTCTCCAGCACTTTCAGGTGTTGGGTCTTTTATGATTTATTATTCCACTAATGGAGTTTGCCCTCGGACTGATTCCGTAGAACAAATAGTATGGTCTAATGATGTTCCTATTATAGGTGTTGTTGGGTCAATGTGTATTAGCGATATGCCCGTAAATTTAACGGCTAATTTTCCAGGAGGAACTTGGTCTGGTGCCGGAATAACAGATCCAGTTTTAGGAACATTCGATCCTTCTGTTGTTGGTTCTGGAAGTCATATAGTTACTTACAGTTTAAATTCAATATGTGGAGGAAATGATGTTATCATAATTATTGTAAATGATTCTCAGCCAGGAAGTATCGTTCTTAGTAACATAACAGGGTGCGTTCCCTTAACAGTAAATATTTCAGGTATTGGTGGAGTAAATAATCAGAGTTGTTCTTGGGATTTAGGAGATGGAACTCAATTGAGTAATTGTAATCCATTTGATTATACTTATACCTCGGAAGGGTGTTATGATGTTTCTTTAACCCTAGTAGATTCTATTGGCTGTGTTTCTAATATTTCGGGAGCATCACAAGTTTGTACAGATCAAAGTCCTGTGTCAGATTTTTCTTACTCACCTTCAGAGGTTTTGGTTTATAATGCATTGGTGCAATTCATAAATGAAAGTTCAAATGCAGTAAATTACCAATGGTTTATTAATGGTATTTTGTACTCTTCAGACATAGAGACTTCCTATAACTTTGAAAATAATGGAGTTGGTGTATATCCTGTTTGTTTGGTGGCGGAAAACGCTTTAGGTTGTCAGGATACAGCTTGTCAAGAAGTTAGTGTGGTTGCAGATTTTTCAATATATGTTCCAAATGCTTTTTCTCCGAATGGAGACGGAGATAATGATTATTTTTATCCCGTACTAAATGGTGCAGCGCCCGAGGACTTCATCCTGCACATTTTTGATAGATGGGGAGTTCTTGTGTTTGTAACGTCTGATTATCTTGGTAAATGGGATGGTAGCTTCAATGGTTCTCCAGCGCAACAAGATATTTATGTTTGGAAAATTTCATACAGAGAAGCAGGCAATGAAATGGAGAATGTTATAAGAGGGCATGTAAGTTTATTAAGATAATTAGTTTGCCTCGAAGCCAAGGTTTTTTTTGAGTTTTCATATTTTAAAAATCATTAATTAATAGCATATCTTTGTATTATGAGAATTGATATTATTAGTGCTGTTCCAGCTTTGTTAATAAGCCCATTTGCTGATTCAATTTTGAAACGAGCTCAAAATAAAGGCTTAGTTGAGGTAGTTGTTCATGACTTAAGGGATTATACGACGAATAAACATAAAAAAATAGATGATTATGCTTTTGGTGGTGGAGCTGGTATGGTACTAACTATTCAGCCAATTGATGCTTGTATTTCCAAATTGAAAAGCCAAAGAGATTATGATGAGGTAATTTATATGACACCGGATGGCGAACAATTAAACCAACAGGTTTGTAATAAATTATCATCCATAACGAACATGATTATTCTATGTGGCCATTATAAAGGAATTGATGAAAGGGTAAGGAAAATGTTTATAACAAGAGAGATTTCTATTGGGGACTATGTTCTCTCTGGAGGAGAGTTGGGAGCAGCAGTACTTGCAGATAGTATTATTCGTTTGATTCCGGGGGTTCTAAATGACGAAACTTCAGCCTTAACAGATTCGTTTCAAGACAATTTATTATCACCTCCAATATACACTAGACCTGCTGATTATAATGGAGAGAAAGTGCCCGAGATACTTACGTCGGGAAACGAAAGAGCTATTGAAGAGTGGAGAATGGAACAAGCTGTTGAAAGGACAAAAAAACGAAGGCCTGATTTATTAGATTAAATAATCGTGTAAATGGTGTTAATATAAATAATTATTCGTACTATTGCAGCCCGAAATTGAGGAAGAACAAACAAATAAGTAATGGATATTATTAAAGAATTAGAGAACGAACTTAACGAAATGAAAGAATGGCCAAAGTTTGGTGCAGGTGATACGTTAATCGTTACATACAAAATTAAGGAGGGAGAAAAAGAAAGATTACAGTCTTTTCAAGGTGTAGTTCTTCAAAGAAGAGGTGAAGGTGTTAACGAAACATTTACTATTCGTAAAATGTCAGGTAATACTGCAGTGGAAAGAATTTTCCCAATTGCTTCTCCATTTTTGGAAGAAATTAAAATCGTAAAGAAAGGAGCTGTTCGCAGATCACGTATCTTTTACCTTAGAGAAAGAAGAGGTAAGTCAGCTAGAATTAAAGAAAAGAGAGTTTTTTCTAAATAATCTTTTTTCATTTATATATTTAAAAAAGCGCCTATATAGGCGCTTTTTTTGTTTTAACTGATCCCAATCATTTTATAAATTTATAATTAACTTTACTCTTGCATAATAAACGAGTCATGAGATTTATCTATTTCATAATTATAATTACTCTTTCATTTACTTCTTGTAAAAAAAATCAGGGGTGCACAGATTCTGCTGCAATTAATTATGCTTGGGAAGCAAATAGGGATGATGGGTCTTGTCAATATGTTGTGGTAAATTATCCTTACAATCTAGAAATACCTTCTCAATTTGCACAGTTATTACCAGGGCCAAATATTCCCGAGAATAACCCGCTAACGGACGCTGGTGTTTTACTAGGAAGAAAATTGTTTTATGATCCGATACTATCTGGAGATAATACACAGAGTTGCGCAGGTTGTCATAATCAAGCGAATGGATTTACTGATCATGGTCTTCAGTTTAGTACAGGAATAGATTTGTTGCAAGGGGATCGAAATGCAATGCCCCTATTTAATATGGTATGGAATTACGAAGACACTTATTTTTGGGACGGAAGAGCTACGGGTATTGAATCCCAAGCGTATGATCCAGTTACAAACGCTATCGAAATGCATGAAAATTGGCCGAATGCTATCGCTAAACTGCAAGGGGATAGCGAATATCCTTCGTTGTTCAATACTGCTTTTGGAACAGAAACTATAGATTCAACTTTGGTTACTATGGCAATCGCTCAATTTGAAAGGATATTAATTTCGGGTAACTCGAGATTTGATCAATATATAAGAGGTGAGATTTCTTTAACTCCTTCGGAGTTTGCAGGTTATAGTGTTTTTATGGATGAAGCAGGTGGAGATTGTTTTCACTGTCATGGAGATATAAATAATCCTCTTTGGACAGATAATATATATCATAACAATGCATTGGATGCTACATTTGTAGATTTGGGTCGAGGTGCAGTAACTGGAAATTCTGCCGATAATGGAAAGTTTAAAACTCCTTCATTAAGAAATTTAGGTTTCACAGCACCTTATATGCATGATGGAAGATTTGCAACATTAGATGATGTAATTAATCACTATGCTGTTGGTTTGCAAAATTCTGCAACGGTGGATCCGTTAATGAAAAATGTGTTATCAGGAGGGAATCAACTTAACCCACAGGATAGAATTGATTTAAAAGCATTTTTATTATCACTGAATGATTCGAGCTTCATAGCAAATCCGGCTTATCAAGCTCCTTGATTATTTCAACTTATCAATTTCACTTTTTCTTCCGATAGAAACGGTAATAAAATCATTTTCTTTTGCTGCTCCTCTAGCAGGAGAATATTGCCTCCCATAAAAAATTATTTGCAAGTGAAGCTTATTCCAAATTTCACGGGGGAATAATCTTTTAGCGTCTTTCTCAGTTTGACCTACATTTTTTCCATTCGTTAAGTTCCAGCGATACATTAATCTATGAATATGGGTGTCTACAGGAAATGCGGGAACACCGAATGCTTGGCTCATAACCACTGAAGCTGTTTTATGTCCAACCCCTGGGAGTTCTTCTAAATATTCAAAAGACTGTGGTACTATACCATTGTGTTTATCTAAAAGTATATGCGATAAATCATATATAGCCTTTGATTTCCGTGGAGATAATCCACATGGCCTTATAATCTGTTTTATTTCTTCTACTGTATGTTTAATCATTTCAGATGGCGTATTTGCCATCTTGAATAGAGCAGGGGTTACTTTGTTAACTCTCACATCGGTGCATTGAGCGGAGAGTAAAACGGCAATTAATAATGTGTACTCATCTGTATGGTCTAATGGAATCGGAGTCTCTGGATAGAGTTTTTCAAGCTCGTCAATAATATATTGAACTTTTTCTTGTTTTGTCATATTGGTGAGGCCTTCCAGTTAATGTTTATGGTACTCAGGTTAGATTTCAAGAGTTTAAGATAAAAAGACTAAATAATTTTTGAAAAGAATCCTTTAGTCTTTAAGCGAAGCGACCTTAAAATCTTATTATTTTCATCATTTAACTATATCGTTTTAACAAACTCTTTCTGCAACCATCCAATTTTACCATCATTAAAACGGATTTCATACCACAGTTCGGTTGCATCTAAAATTTTTACTTTTGTTCCTTCATGCAGCACAAATGAAACACTTGAGTTTTCAGTTGGCTCAGACATTAAATCAATCGAAGGTTTAAAGATAATGGCCTCTTCAATTGCTGTTAAATTATTTTTATGAAAGCCAGAGATCACAATTGAAAATATTCCTAATACCAGCGCTATGGAACCTGCATAGAAAGCTAATTTTTTAAGATTTCTAGATTTAGAAAATAAAAATAGGATTAATAATAGACTTCCAATAATGAATAGATAAACTGAATTATATGCCCAGTAATTGGGGGTATTACTAATCCAAGTAAAAAACCAATCGTTCAAACGTACGGAGTCATTAATCTTATTTTTATCCGAAACTCTTTTGTTTGCCAATTTCAAGTTATGCAGAATGTTTTCATCTCCTGGTGATAGTTTTAAAGCCTTTTCGTAATAAAGAATGGTGTTAGGAATGTCATCTATCTTGTAATAAGCATTTCCAATATTTAAGAAAAGTTCTGGAGAGTAAAACTCTTCGCAAAGACCCTTATATGAATTGATTGCGGAATCATAATTATGCACTTCATATTGCTTGTTTCCTTCATTAAAAATATCTGCAGGATTAGAAAGCTCAGCTTTCGCAGAGACGGATACAAGTAAAAGAAAAATGAATAGGATTCTACTTATTAACATGCCTTTCAATTTCGTTAATCAGACTTTTTGTCGTTGTTAATGTTGCCTCAGCATCACTATGTGATAGAGGAGCAAAACGAGCCATTTCGCAATCGTTCAATACTTTTAGTAGTGCAGTAATAGTGCTAACATCAATACTAATTTTTGTTAGTTCTTCTACCGTTCTTTTTTTATTCAATCCAGATACAGGAATTTTAAACTTATGTGATAAATATCCGTCGATGGCATTGTGTAGTTCCTCGAAATAGTCTGAATCATTATTGTTTTTAAGATGTTCTTCTGCTTTAGATAACCTAGAAAGAGCATGTTTTGATGCGTTTTTATGCGTTAGTTCAGCTTCATTTTTTTCTACTCCGGTTTTTCTCTTAATAAAAAAGAAAAGAATAAAGAGTAGAAGGGGACTCCCCAGCGCTAAATAATAATCAGTAGTACCAAAAAAGAACTCATTTAATGGGTTTAATTCCGTTTCGTGCTTTATATGTCTGATTTCATTGCTTAATAGCTCTACATCTTCTTTATTTCCAGATGAGGTAGGGTTTAAGTCTTCGTTATCTCCTTTTAAAACATTAATTGTAACTATTTCAGAAGTAAGCGTTTTATATTTTCCTGTTTCAGTATTAAAATAACTGAACTCAATTGGAGCGATATCAAATACCCCATAGTACCTTGGAATAATTAGGTAGGTAAATTCTTTACTGCCATTTAATCCTGATGCGCTGACTTTTACATTGTTTTTTGTTTCGGGGTCAAAAACTTCAAAATCTGTTGGAAATTTTAGTTCAGGTGCGTTCAATTGTTTTAAATTTCCTTTTCCAGAAATTTTTATTTTTAAATCAATTGGCTCATTTGTTTTAAGTTCAGTAGTAGAGTAAGTGACTTCAAATTCATAACCTTTTCCTACTTGTGATTCGAAGCTTAGTGGGGCATTATTAGGAAGCGATTTTACATTTAATACTTCAACATTACTTTTTACTTCTAAAACGGAACCTTGATTGAAAAAGCTCCTATTTACACGGGCAGTAATGTCGAATGCGGGGATTTTAATTTCACCCGTTTTTTGAGGAAATACTATTTCTTTTTTAAGTGTAAAGACATTGTATCTAGCACCATTTATTGTTTCCTGGTTAGACGGCCAGCCATTTTTTCCTGGTGAAATTTCTTCTGTCCAAACCCCATCAATCATGGAATAATCATAATCGTCTAATGATAAGTTTCCATAAAGTGAATAGATTTTATAAGTTACTAATACAACGTCTCCTTTAAACGGGTTTTTCTTACTTACATCAATCCTTGTAAATAAATTTGAGTTTTTAGGCGGGTTTAAACTTGATTTAGGATCACTGGCTCCCACTTGAACGGTGAAGAAAGAGCTTTTTGTCTCTGATGTTCCTGTTACAAATATCAGAGGAGTTATGTTGAAAGTCCCTTTTTTATTTGCCTTTAAATAAAGAGTATACTCAAATGAATGGGTTTGTTTTCCGTTTATGTATCGATGCGATTCTCCGTTAGATTCCTTCACAAAAGAAAACCCACTGAAAGAAGGTGGCTTAATTCCAGTTACATTAAAATTACCTGAAGAAGAAATAGAATAAATTAATTTAAAAACATCTCCAACCTGAACTGATTTGTTTGAGGTACTAATACTGGTCGTAAATTGTTGCGCAATCCCTTGACTAGCAATGAATATGTTTGCTATAAAAAATAAATGCAGTATTTTGAAATTGATTTTCATTGCGAATTCACTACCAGTCTTTTGTGTTATTATCTTCTGTCTTTTTTCCTTTTTGTTTTGCGATTTTAAGCAAAATATTCTTTTCGTCCTCGTTTACTGCGTCTAAATCTTTTTTAATTTGTCCTTTGGACATTTTACCTTCTACTTCTTTTTCCTTGTCTCCTTTATCACCAGGTTTAGGTTTGTCAGAATTTTTTTCTTCGTCATTTTTCTTTTCATCTTCTTTATCCCCTTCACCCTCTTTCTTGTCTTCTTTTTCTCCGTCTTTTTTATCTTCGTTCTCCTTTTTCTCGTCCTCGTTCTTGTCCTTGTTTTCTTGGTCCTGCTGTTGCTGTTGTTGTTTCAGTTTACTCAAAGCATACGATAAATTATAGCGTGTGTCTTCATCATTAGGGTTGTTTCGAAGGGCGTTTTTATATGCATCAATACTTTCTTTCAGCTTTTCCTGTTTTAGAAAAACATTTCCTAAATTATGGTATGCTTTAGCTTTGTCATTTTTACTTTCTAGAGTTTCCGCGTATTGCTCATAGTATTCTGTTGCTTTTTCAAAA
>CAWUXI010000042.1:0-15161 GCA_963926405.1 uncultured Flavobacteriales bacterium | reverse complement strand
ATAAGTAAATGGATCGTTCTTAAATGGTTTATGAGAAAGAGTAGACTGTATATTGAATATCCCTAAATTACCAACACTGTCATTAATTGAGGCAAAACTTGTATTAAAAGCTAAACCTATTGGTTTTCCTCTTAACCAAGGTTCATAGATGTTGAATGAACCTCCATAATAGCCGACTCCGTCAGTTTGGGCTTTTAGTGAAAGATGCTGTCCCCCTCCAGCGGGAAGCGGATTCCATCGCGTTCCTTTTTTAAACAAATCGTTTCCAGCAAAATTTTTAAAATCAAAACCAACGGTACCAATTAACCGAGTTCCATAACCTCCACTGAGGTACAATTTATCGCTTATCTTCTCGTTTACTACATATACTATTCCGACAGTTTTAGTAGCGGTATCAGTATTCATTTTGACATCCATTTCAGCATTTTGAAAATAATCTAACTGTGATAGTTTTTGTTGTGATAGGATTATTTGCGAGCGAGTAAATCTTTCTCCAGGGACAGTTAGTACTTCACGTAACAAAACGAATTCTTTTGTTCGGATGTTACCTGAAAAAGAGATGCTTCCAAAACGCATTATGTTCCCTTCTTCTATATAAACATTTACATCAATGATCCCTGTTTCCTCATTGGGAACTAATTTATGATATAACCGCATTGACGCATATCCCTTTTCATAATATAAAGAGCTTACATCATTGTAACTATTTGAAAAATAAAGCAATTCATTTATTATATCAATGTTATAAATAGTCCCGTTAAATTTTTCTACTAATTTATTTAACACAGTATCATGAATGGAATCATTGCCTTCCCAGATAAATTTACCGAACTTGTAGCGTGTTGATTCATTAAAAGAATAAGATAAATTTACTTTTTGCTTGTCGAACTGAAGCTTTAATGAATCAACTTCAGCATATGGATAACCATTGGTTTTGGCAATATTTTCGATATTTTCAATCTCATTTTCACCATTATCTTCATATAGGCTTCCGGGCCATATAAATATTGAAGGTCGAATTTTATTTAAGGACTTATTGTATTGTCTATTAGAAATATATTCTGTGTTTGAATATTCAATATTATCTACTCTAAACCTCTGTCCTTTTACTACTTTATAAACAAGTGCAACAGATCCATTTTTGGTAATAACAGAATCTAAAGAATACTTGTTTTCAATATAGCCTTTACTATTTAGGTAATTATTTAATTGACTTTCAATTACTTTTAATGCTTGTGGATTATAAACGATTCTGTTTTTTATAGACAAATTTTCAGCCATTCTCCGTTGTTCACTTTTTGTCAACCCTGAATAACGAATTCTTCCAAGTTTAAAATACTCTTCGACTTTAATAATTAATTCTATTCCCTTCTGCACATCAACCCGGACAATCTCCACTGATTTATAATCCCCAGTTTGCCACAATGCCTTCATTGCATGAATTGTTTGTGTTCCAGGGACACTTATCCAGCTGTCAATTTTTAACCGAGAACGTATTATTACAGCATCCTCATGCGTTCGTTGGTTTCCCTCGACACGAACATCTACAATATGATATATGGAGTCATTTTGAGAAAACCCAACGCTACTACTTAATAAAAGTAAAATGACAAGTGTTCGAATCATTGGTGCAAATAACGCTAGATTAAAGATTGGATTGTACAAGAGTTGTTAATTTAGTTCTACCACTCTAACTTCAACTTCTTATTCAAAGTTACTTTTGCTAGCTCCTCTTTCTTCTTCACTATGCGCTTAAAGCGATAATGGGACTCACCTTCTTCAATTAAGGATTTCATGTCTTTATCGGAAAAAGTAATTTCTTTAAATTTAAACGGGAGCGTGAACTTACACCCACTTTCCCAATCAGAACAACCCCAAGCAGACCTACCCCTAATCATATGACCTTTGCTACACTTTGGGCACCCTATTTTCTTAGGTTCAGATTTTTGATGTTTCACTTGATGCACTAATTCATTTACCATATCAAAAAGCTCTGCTTTAAACTTTTCTACGTCGTATTCTCCTCTTTCTATATCTCTAATTTTCTTTTCCCATTGACCTGTAAGTTCAGCGGATTTTAGAATATCATTTTCAATTAAGGAAATCAGGTGCTGACCAGTCTGAGTAGCAATAATTCTCTTTTTTTGACGAGCGATATAATTTCTTTTGAAAAGTGTTTCGATAATATTGGCCCTTGTAGATGGTCTTCCAATACCATTCTCCTTCATAATATCCCGTAACTCGTCATCGTCTACTTGCTTGCCTGCAGATTCCATAGCGCGCAGTAATGTAGCCTCAGAATAATAGCTTGGCGGCTTAGTTTGCTTCTCTTGAAAATCTGGAATATGAGGGCCTTTTTCTCCTTTTACAAATGCCGGCATTACCTGCTCCTCTTTCTGTGGTTCGGTTGATTGTTCTTCTGGGGAGATGTCAGCATATACTTCTCTCCAACCCATTTCAAGAATCTGTTTACCGGTAGCTTTAAATTTGACTTCTTTCACAAAACCTAAAACAGTGGAATTACTCACCCTACAATCTGGATAGAATACCGAAATAAAACGTTTGGTAATCATATCATAAACCTTCTGATGCTGTGCAGAAATTCCACTTGGAGTTACACCTGTCGGTATAATCGCATGATGATCCGTTACTTTCTTATCATCAAATACTTTTTTAGATTTTCGGATTTTCTTCCCTTTTAACTTATCTGTAAATCGCTTATAAAATTGCAATTTATCCAATATACCAGGTACTTTTGGATAAATATCCTCAGATAAATAGGTTGTATCAACCCGCGGGTAGGTCGTTAATTTTTGTTCGTAAAGATTTTGAATTAGGTTCAATGTTTCTTCAGCTGAAAAGCCAAATTTCGTATTGCAATCTACTTGTAAAGTAGTTAAATCAAATAATCGTGGTGGTTGCTCCTTCCCTTCCTTTTGAGCAAAAGATTCTATTTCGAATTCTTCTGACTCAATTTCTGTCAACAAACTCTCCCCTTCTTCTTTGGAATTGAATTTCCCTTTTGTACTAGAAAAAACAACATCTCGGTAGGTGGTTTTTAATTCATAATATGTTTCCGTAACAAAATTATCGATTTGTATTTGTCTTTCTACAATCAGTGCTAGAGTCGGGGTTTGAACTCTTCCTATGGATAGCACTTGTTTTTTCTCTCCAAATCGAAGTGTAAATAACCTTGTAGCATTCATTCCTAACATCCAATCACCTATTGCACGAGCTGAGCCAGCCGCATACAAATTATCATATTTGGATCCTTCTTCTAATTTTTGAAAACCTTCTTTAATAGCTTCCTCTGTCAAAGACGATATCCACAAACGTTTTAAAGGTTTATTTAACTTAGCCTTAGCTAATACCCATCTTTGAATTAATTCTCCCTCTTGACCAGCATCACCACAGTTTATAACCTCATCGCATTTCGAAACTAATTCAGCAATTGCTTTGAATTGTTTTTCAACTCCAGAATTTTGAATGAGTTTAATTCCAAATTTAGAGGGAAGCATAGGAAGTGATTCTAAATCCCACCATTTCCATTTTTCTGTATAATCCGCAGGCTCCTTTAAAGTGCAGAGGTGTCCAAAAGTCCATGACACCCAGTAACCATTACCTTCCCAATAACCATTTTTCATGGTCGTTGCACCCAACACTTTTGCAATGTCTTTAGCTACACTTGGTTTCTCGGCAATACAGAGTTTCATCTAAATACAAAATTGGTTGTACTCAAATTTAAACTATACAATTGATAATGATGAAAAATGTATATAAGTTAAAGGAATTGTGGATTACTCTTTAATGACAGAATAGTCTTCATATCTAATTATGAAGACATTCTTGTTTTCATAACCGCCTTGTGGATCAACTTTTTCAAATAATGAATTCGTGCTAAATCCCGTATTAGTTAAATGTTCGTAGTGGCTTGAAAACCCTGTGCCATAAAGTAAAATACCTTTAAGGTTTATAAAAGCAGCATCAAATCCAATAAATGAAAAGTCACTCGGATCAGTAGCGTATTTAGCTCTATAATTACTAATAAACTCCAAAACTTTGGGGTCTTCGTATTCCACATAACTGCTTGTTACAAGACTTAACTTAAACTTGTTCTTATACTTTTCATCTATTGTAGGAAATTCACTCCAATCTTCTAAACCGAAAACCTGCAATGAATAATTCCTGTAAGGGTTCGAATTAGTCGTAGAACTTAGCTTTGTAAAGAAATCACTAACATGACCAACACTTTGAGAAGGAACAACAATTAGATTATTCTTATCTAAAACCATTTTAGATTCAACAGTCGAAAGTCTACTTCCGGTAGAGTTTATATACGTTTCTTTAGCTGAGTCCAAATAACGATTTGGATATTTTTGTATTTCCTCTGCAAAGGCATTTTTGAAAGTCCTATAATAATATTCGTCCTCATCATTTTTTTGATTTCGAACAACAATAACATTCTGATCGTGGTATTTTCTTGCTATCTCTTGCGCCATAAACTTAATTTGAGTAGGAGTAGATGCTGTCATCTTCGTTACAAAAGGATTATTAAACAATGCTTTATTTGATACCGCTATGGGACAAATTAGTTGAATACTATTCGTTTTAGCGAACTCTCTTACCAATTTAATTTGATTGGCATAAAACGGCCCTATTATTAAATCTATTTCAGAAAACTCTGCCTTGCTTAACAATCCTCTAACTACTGCAGTGTCATGCTTTGTATCATACACATGAATATTTACATTTAAGCCCGCATTTTTAAGAGAGTCAATCGCCATCATGACGCCATGGTGAAAATCTAAGGCATTCAATGTATGCAAATAAATTGGACAGTCTCCTATGGGCGGACAATTAGCCATCCTAACTCTATTTTCATCAAAAAAGAAAGGAATCATAACTGCTATATCATAAACTTCTTGCTCAGAAGAAACATGCAAATTTGAGGAATCAAATAAATTACCGGACAACGTATCTAGAGCAATATCAACTAGCACATTTATTGCTTTTTTCTTAAGAGGAATTCTCAATTTCATTCCCTTATTAAGACCATCCAATAATCCATCATTTGCTACTGTAATTTCCTCAATTGAAACATTATACTGCTTAGAAAGGCTATACATTGTTTCATCTTTCTTCACCCTATGAAGTATGATGCTGTCACCTGGATTGGCAGATGGGTTTATTGGATCTTTCACTATTGGTAAAATCACATCATTCTTAATAACATTCTTTAAAGGGACTATTACTATAGCCCCTAATGCTAATGTTCCATTGGAGTTCGCTGCAATAACGTCTGCTGCTGGCACACCATATTTTCTGGCTATAGAATACAATGTTTCACCAGTGTCTACAGTATGCATTAATATATTTTTATCAATCAAAGTATCTATTGATACAGCCTCTTGCAGTAAAACCTCTCTTTTAATCGGGAAATATAATTTTTGACCAATGCTAAGTCCCTGCTGTGCTTCGGGATTAGATTCATACAGTTCATTTATAGAAATATTATATAGACGACTTATTCCATATGCTGTTTGAGTCTTAGCCACAGTATGAACATGAACCTTGTTGCCATCTTTTGTTTCTACCGGAACTTCTCCAGGTTGAGCTAAAAAGCTAACAGAAAAAAGTATTCCAACCAAAAAAAATATAGCTCTATTTAACATATCCGTCATTTTAAAATGATTTATTCCCATTCTATTGTTGCAGGTGGTTTAGAACTAATATCATAAGTCACCCTATTTATTCCCTTTACTTTATTTATAATATCGTTTGATACTTTTGCTAAAAACTCATAAGGTAAATGACACCAATCTGCTGTCATACCATCAGTAGAAGAAACCGCTCTTAAGGCAACCGCATTCTCGTAGGTCCTTTCATCTCCCATTACACCAACACTTTGCACAGGCAATAACATTACTCCTGCTTGCCAAACATCATCATATAATCCACTTGTTTTCAAACTTTCAATAAATATATGATCGACTTCTTGCAAAATGCGTACCTTTTCCTCGGTTACATCTCCTAATATACGAATTCCTAAACCAGGACCCGGAAAGGGGTGACGATTTAAAATATTAGACGAAATTCCCAAAGACTTACCAACCCTTCTTACCTCGTCCTTAAATAAGGACCTAAGTGGCTCAACTATATCTAATTTCATATAAGCAGGCAAACCTCCAACATTATGATGAGATTTAATTGTTTGAGAAGCACCTCCATTAACTGATATAGATTCAATTACATCCGGATAAATTGTTCCTTGACCTAACCATTTTACATTTTCTAACTTCTGTGATTCTTCATCGAAAACATCTATAAATACTTTTCCTATAGCTTTTCTTTTCAATTCAGGATCAGAAATTCCAGCTAACTCAGAATAGAATTTTTCCTTAGCATTAACTCCTGTAATATTAAGACCCATGGACTTATAACTTTCAAGAACACTTTCAAATTCATCTTTTCTTAACAGTCCATTATCTACGAAAACACAATGGAGGTTATTACCAATAGCTTTTTGCAATAAAACAGCAGCAACTGAAGAATCAACACCGCCTGACAAACCCAGTACTACTTTGTCATTACCTAATTTATCTTTTAATTCTTGCACTGTTTTCTCAGCAAATGAATCGGGAGTCCAAGATTGTGAACATTTGCAAATTCCAACTACAAAATTCTTTAATAATTGTGGACCATCTGCTGAGTGATAAACCTCTGGATGAAACTGAATTCCATAAGTTTTTTCACCTTTAATCTGAAAACCAGCCATTTGAACATCTTCTGTACTAGCAATTATCTCGAATGATTCAGGAATATTCTTTATCGTATCTCCATGACTCATCCAAACTTGAGAAAAATTAGTCACCTCTTTCATTAATTCGCTCCCCATACCTACAAAAGAGAGTTTGGCTCTGCCATATTCTCTGCTATCCGAAGGGACAACTGAACCTCCATTGCTTTTAACAAGAAATTGTGCTCCATAACAAACTCCTAACAAAGGAAATTTACCACGATAATTCGACAAATCTGGGTTTGGCGATTCTGGATCATGCACCGAATAAGGACTTCCAGAAAGAATAACTCCCTTGATATCATTTTCAATCTCAGGTATATTATCGTAAGGGTGTATTTCACAATAGACATTTAACTCTCTCACTCTTCTGGCTATCAACTGCGTGTACTGCGAACCGAAATCCAATATCAATATCATTTCTTGCATTCCGCAAAGATAAAAAGTTACCTCTTAAATCACCTTTTTTCAATCCAATATTTATAAACTTTCACAATCTATATACTAACTGCTACTAATTTTACCTTGTTCGAGTTAAAACGGAAAAGCTAATCGAAATTAAAAGGATTAAGTTCTAGGCAGAGTTCAATTCCTTTTCATTTCTTTGTAACAATGAAAAATTTAATCGTAATAGTTGGTCCAACGGGCATTGGTAAAACCAGTCTATCTATTGAAATAGCAAAACATTTCAAGTGTGATATAATTTCAGCAGACAGCCGTCAATTTTTCAAAGAAATGTCTATTGGAACTGCTAAACCTATAGCAACTGAATTAGCAGAAGCACAGCATCATTTTATAAGCAACAAATCCATAGACGAAAAATACTCAGCCGGAACTTTTGAAATTGACGCGATTTCAAAATTGAAAGAATTACACAAAACGAATGATGTGGCTATCCTTGTTGGTGGATCTGGCTTATATGTAAATGCTGTTTGCGAAGGTATTGATGATATTCCATTTGATTTGGAAATAAGAGTTCAACTAAATAAAGAAATAGAAGAGTTTGGAGCCAAACCACTTAGAGAAGAATTAAGACAATTAGACCCAGAGCATTATGCAAGGATGAATACTAAAAACCCACAGCGGTTAGTACGCGCAATTGAAGTATGCAGAATAACTGGGAAAACATATTCATCCTTTCGGAAAAACACTGTTAAAAAACGTGACTTTAACATTATTAAAATTGGCTTGAACGCGGATAGAGAAGTAGTTTACGATAGAATTAACAAACGTGTTGATTTGATGATGGAGGAAGGTTTGCTGGATGAAGTTAAATCATTAGAAAAAAATAAAGATTTAAATGCATTAAATACAGTTGGATACAAAGAACTCTTTGCATATCTAGACAATGAAAAAACTTTAGAAGAGGCGGTAAACCTCATTAAACAACACACGCGAAATTTTGCAAAAAGACAACTAACATGGTTCAAAAAAGACCAAACTACCAAATGGTTTGAGCCAAATAAATTAAATGACATCCTTAATTACCTGGACACTGAAATTAATTGATCTTCACGTTTAAAAGATATCGAACCCTAGAAAAGAACTCTTTAAACTTAATTATATCTGAATCTTTTTTACAACTAATCAATGGAAGTTTAATGCTAATTCTATTCCTGTATATGGGAGAATTAGGTTATTCAAATTCAGAGAAGGCTTTTTATTTCGCATTTAGGTTTACCAGTGTGCTTTTCTTCTCATTCCCTTTTGGACTTTGGATAAAAGGGAAAAAACTACTTCCATTTTTTAAAATTAGCACATTCACATTGCCCATAATCACATTACTTATGGTGTATGCTATTCATGAAAAGGTGGACTGGTTGATTATTCTTTCCTTCTTTTTATGGGGGCTTTCTTTTAGTTTCTCCCAAATTTGTAAACTTCCATTTGTATTGCGCCATTGTCCGAAAGAGCAAATCACTGAAGGAATAACATTATCATATTCTACATGGAGCTTTGGGAATGTTCTTGGAGGAACATTAATTTTCACTTTAAGTAACTTATTCCCAACTATTTTTACAGCGCAAAACTGTATTATTTTCATTGCAATATTCAGCTATTTTTCACTTTACTTTTTATATAAAGTTAATCCTAACGAAAAGCTAGGGAATATCGACCAAACCAATAATAACCTAAAATTAAATAAGTATGATTGGAAACTAATTTTTCAAGGCCTCTTCCCTACTTTCCTTATCGCAATTGGTGCAGGAATGAGCATTCCTTTCATGAACATATACTTTGAGCAAACATTTGACATGAGTTTTGGTAATTATGCTGCGCTTGGTTTTTCCACTCATTGTTTCGTTTTCTTAATGATTTTACAATCTCCATATATCAAAAGTAAATTTGGCTACAAAAAGGCCATTCCAATCACTCAAACTTTAGCTGTATTATCTTTAATTACACTGGGAGTTTTTGAAAGTTATAGTTCAATACCATTGATCTTCTACTTTGCTATTTTCTTCTTTATTATCAGACAGCCATTAATGAATATAGCACAACCCATGACCACAGAAATTGTAATGAAACATGTCGGAGAAAAAAATCATGAGATTGTCAGTGCATTATTTGCTTTAATATGGAATGGTTGTTTTGCTATAAGTGGATTATTATTTGCTTACTTGAGCGCTCTCAATCTCCCATTCATCTATATATTTGCTTACACAGCTATCTTCTACTTTATTGCAATTGTTTGGTATATTTGGTTGATTCGAAAAATTGAGAAGTAAGTATTATGGTTAGTATAGAAACTTTATCAACAAAACATCTTGCTGCTTGTATTTCAATATCAAATGACTTACTTGGAGTAAATTATCACGATAAAGTTTATTTTGAAAAAACTATTCAACAAAAGCAAGGGATTGTTTTAATGTTAGAATCCAAAGTCGTTGGATTTCTAATTTTCAAGGTCACTTCTCCAGAATATAGTAATAAAATGTATGGTCTAGACCTAAATGAAAGCGTAGGACATATTGGATCTGTTTGTGTAGCCACTCCCTACCAAAGAAAAGGTTTTGGAAGCCATTTGGTACAGAAAGCAATTTCTATATTAGAGAGAGAATTCTCCTCGATTTATACACTAGCTTGGGAATATAATGGCATCGTCAATCTAGAGAAAATACTTGGCAAATATGGCTTTCATAAAGTAAACTATTTACACTATCCGTGGAAAGAAGAATGTGAAAATAATGCATTCAACTGTCCGATTAAAAAGAATACTTGCATTTGCTCTGGAATTGTATATAGATTAGAACTCAATAAAAATTAACGATTGTTAATTACTTTTATAATGCTACCTCATTAAACGTTTTATTTTTGCATAGAATTTAACGTAACAAATAAAAATCATGAAATTTTTTATCGATACAGCAAACCTAGAGCAAATAAAAGAAGCACAGGACTTAGGAATACTTGACGGTGTAACTACTAACCCATCTTTGATGGCTAAGGAAGGTATTTCTGGTGAAGAAAACATTATTCAACATTACATAGACATCTGCAATATTGTAGATGGAGACGTAAGTGCAGAAGTTATCTCTACAGATTTTGAAGGAATGGTTGCTGAAGGTGAAAAACTAGCTGATTTACATGATAATATTGTTGTAAAGATACCTATGACTCCTGAAGGAATTAAAGCTATTAAATATTTCTCAGATAAAGGAATCAGAACCAACTGTACATTAATATTCTCCGCTGGTCAAGCATTATTAGCTGCTAAAGCGGGAGCAACATATGTATCTCCTTTTATTGGCAGACTAGATGACATCTCCACTTGTGGCGTTGATTTAATTGCTCAGATTCGACTCATATATGATAATTACATGTACACTACAGAAATTTTAGCGGCATCTGTTAGACACCCAATGCACATTATTGAATGTGCTGAAATTGGTGCTGACGCAATGACTGGTCCATTAAGTGTAATTACTGCTTTAGCAAAACACCCATTGACTGATAGTGGGCTGGCAACTTTCTTAGCTGATTATAAAAAAGTAAACGGTTAAGAATTATTTCTTAATAGTTTCAATTATAAACAATGATTATAGAATTGTTTGATAATAATCCTGATCAACGAAAGGTTTCTGAAATAGTAGAAATATTACAAAAAGGAGGCATAGTTGTTTTTCCTACTGACACAGTTTATAGCTTTGGATGCAGCCTAAAGAATAAAAAAGGTCTCGAAAAACTAGCGCGGCTGAAAGGCGAAAAGCTATCTAAAGCAAATTTCTCTTTGATTTGCTATGATTTGAGTAATATTGCCGATTATACCAAGCCGATGGAACGAAGAGTATACAAAGCTATAAATAAAGCCCTACCTGGGCCTTATACCTTTATTTTAAACGCTAGTAATGAGGTTCCAAAATTATTTGGAAATAAAAAGAAAGAGATTGGAATTAGAATTCCTAATAATAATATAACCAGACAAATTGTATTGAAACTAGGCAATCCATTAGCTGTCACTTCGGTTCATGATGAGGATGAAATTGTAGATTACACTACTGATCCAGCAGCAATATTTGAAAAACATGAAAATGATGTGGACATAGTCATTGATGCAGGATATGGGAATAATGTTCCATCTACAGTATTGGATTGCACTTCTGGAGATATTGTAGTTGTTCGCGAAGGTATTGGTGATATTGATTTTATATAAAAAGATAAAAAAGTGAGATCATCCATTCTTATAATTGATTGTGGCAGCAGTAAAGTTGTTGATATCGAGAAGCAGCTAGAAGAAATAAACATTACCTTTAAAACCGAAAAATGGAACAACCTATCCGTTGAGAAATTAAATGATTTCGGTGGAATCATAATTAGTGGATCGCCAATACTTTTGACCGAGACAGACCCAAAACCATACCTAAAAGCTCTTAGTTTCTTAAAGACCTATAAAAAACCTGTGTTAGGTATTTGCTTCGGACATCAACTTCTAGGCATCCTACATGGAGCTCAAGTATCTCTTTGTAAAGAAGATAGGAGCTGGCAAGCAATAACAATAGAGGAATCTTCTACACTTTTTAACTATATAAAAAAGCCTTACAAAATGATGGAAGATCATACCGAAGAAATTTCACTTCCAAAAGAGTTCAAACTCCTGGCTACATCTAACTTTTGCAAGAACGAAGCTATGCAACACAAAATAAAACCTTTATTTGGTGTACAGTTTCATCCGGAGGTAAGTGAAAGAGGTGGATTACAATTGTTGAAAAACTTCTGTAAAACTTGTTTCTAATCACTTCTCTTATTTTCTTTATTTATACCATCTTAGCAACTATATTTAAGTAAATGGTTTTAAATTACATATGGATTGCGTTTTTCTTGGTTGCTTTTGTTGTGGCAACAATAAGAACTATAGGCTACTACTTTAGAGATTCTATTGGCTCGGAATGGTTATTTGATGAATCTAATGCTACCGTATTTAATGATCTTGTTCAGAGCACTTTTGACATGGCAGAAACAAGTGTCGATATTTCGATTTATCTTATTGGTGTTATGGCACTTTGGATGGGCATTATGAAAATTGGTGAACAAGGTGGTGCTGTAAAAGGAATGGCTTGGATTTTTGGCCCATTGTTTAGAAAATTATTCCCTGACATTTCACATAATTCACCAGCACACGGGTCAATGCTCATGAATTTCTCTGCAAATATGCTTGGCTTGGACAACGCAGCAACACCGTTAGGATTAAAAGCCATGAGTGAATTACAGGAAGAAAACCCGACAAAGGATAAGGCTTCTGATTCTCAAATAATGTTTATGGTTTTAAACACTTCAGGTTTAACACTAATTCCAGTTAGCGTTATGGCTCTAAGGGCTTCTGAAGGCGCAGCGAATCCAGCAGATGTATTTATTCCAATATTATTGGCAACTTATTTTTCAACTTTGATTGGGCTATCCGTTGTTGCCATCAAGCAAAAAATAAGTCTACTAAACCCTACTGTATTTTTATACTTACTTTCCATTTCTGCAGCTATTGCTGGAATAATATGGTACTTCAGCTCCTTGGCGCCGGAGCAAATTGGATTATACTCTTCCATTGCAGGCAATGGTATTCTAATGATTATTATAACCCTATTTATGGTTCTAGCCCTGACGAAAAAAGTCAATGTTTATGATGCTTTTATTGAAGGAGCAAAAGACGGCTTTTCTGTAGCTATAAAAATAATTCCATACTTGGTTGCTATGCTAGTAGCAATTGGAGTTTTTCGTGCATCAGGAGCAATGGAATTCTTGATAGAAGGGATTAAATGGTTTGTAGAATTATTTACTGTAAGAACTGAATTTGTAGAAGGATTGCCAACCGCATTTATGAAACCATTAAGTGGAAGCGGTGCTAGAGGAATGATGGTTGAAGCCATGCACACTCATGGGGCAGATAGTTTTGTGGGTAGACTTGTTTCTACATTGCAAGGGTCAACTGAGACTACATTTTATGTCTTGGCTGTTTACTTTGGCTCTATTGGTGTTAAAAACACGAGGTACGCCTTAGGAGCAGGGTTAATGGCTGACTTAGCAGGAATTATAGCCGCTATTATCATTTCCTATATGTTCTTCCCTATTTAGAACAAAGGGCCAGGAAAACCTCTTTAACTTGAGAAATTAGCATTTGTTTACCATCGTTATCAATAATAAAGTCAGCATACTTTAGCCTTTCGGAATCAGCCATTTGATTATTTATTCTATCTCTAACTTCACTCGCTTTGACATTATCTCGATCCATCACTCGATCCATCCGGATATTTTCCGAAGCAGTAATAATAATTATTTTATCTAATCCTATATAAGCACCTGATTCGATTAATATCGCAGCTTCTTTTATTACAAAGGGAGCTGATTGATTCTTACACCAAATAGCAAAATCGTTTCCTACAACCGGATGAACTAAGCTATTTAACTTTTGTAGCTTGGACTTATCTGAAAACACTTCTTTAGAAAGGTACAATCTATTCAAGCCTTCACTTCTATAAGATTCTTCCCCAAAGTATTTACTAATAGCTACTCTTAATGAAGGATCATTCTCCATGAGGTATTTAGCTCTTTCATCAGAATTGTAAACAGGAATCCCTAAGGAATAAAATATTTCCGCCACGGTAGTTTTTCCGCTACCAATACCTCCTGTAAGACCTACTTTTAGCATAACTAATGTCAACTAAAAAACGAGAAAATTAAGTTGCTTGTTTAACAGATTCTTCCGTCATTTGCATCGAAGCATCCATTGAAACAGCACTTTTCTCCATCTCAATTTTCATACCTCCTTCAACAACAATTACTACCGTTGTATCTTTTAAATTATCTACTTTTCCATGAATTCCTCCAATCGTAACTATTTTATCTCCTTTTTGAATATTTTCCCTATAGGCTAAAGCCGCCTTTCTTTTCTTATTTTGAGGTCTAAGCATAAACCAATACATAACAAAAATAACTCCCCCCATCATTATATAAAAATTCAAAGGACTCCCTTGCCCTGCCGCTTGTAAAATTGTAATATTATTCATGTTTTTTATTTTTTAATTTATTCAGGACCTATTGCCTTTCCTATTAAGTAAACTTTTGTAATTGAAGGTCTAGTATTCGCTATTATAGACACATATTTTTTCTGATTTCCTGGATACTTTGCCGTAAACACGATAGGAATATTTCCCGATTCTCCAGGCATTATCGCTTCTTTTGGCCAATCCTTTAAAACCGTGCAGCCACACGCAGCTTTTACGGATTGAATAATTAAAGGATATTCTCCTACGTTTTTAAACTTGAACGAAAGTTCAACAGAACTTCCAAGGGATATTTCTCCAAAATCATACTCTGAATATTCAAACTCAATAGCAGTAGGATTCTCTAACATAGCAGATGTAATAGTTCTGTCTTCATTCTTATCGGTAATCTGACAACCAACAGCAATGCTTAAGAATGTGAAAATTACAATTAGTCCTTTCATTGTTTATGTTTTATTCCATTAAACCTCTTCCAACCTTTTTAATTGCTCCATCATTTTTTAATTCCATAAAAACTTTATCTAACACACCATTAATAAAGCCATTACTTTTAGGAGTACTATAAAATTTAGAAATTTCAATATATTCGTTTAAAGTCACTTTTAAAGGAATAGAAGAAAATTCTTTTGCTTCTGTGACAGCAAGATTCATTAATAAAATATCCATTTTAGCTAAGCGATCTGAATCCCAGTTTTTTGTGTAAGAATCAATCATCTTTAAATTCTCACTCTCTAATTTTACTGATTTATGAAACAACTGAATAATGTAGTCTTTCTCATCATCTTTATACAATTCTGATATTGGCCAAAATTCGTCTGTCTCTTCTTCAAATGACTTTAGCGTTTTAAGCACCATTGAACAGACATGATCCA
>CAWUXI010000041.1:0-26267 GCA_963926405.1 uncultured Flavobacteriales bacterium | reverse complement strand
CACTTGCTGTATTTAATGCATTAATTGAATCTTTAAATGCCTGTTCTTTAGGTGTTAACTCTTGTGCTGAAAAGCTAAGGACTGTTAATGCTGTAACAAATATTGCTAGTACCTTTTTCATAAACCTGTTTTATAGTTGTTTTTTTTTAAGAAGTTCGAAGATAATAAAATCCGTGCCAAGTTTGAAAGCAACTTATTAACACTCTGTAAAAAACTCTTAAAACCTAAATAAGATGGCTCTTTACAGTATTATTTACTTTTTTTAATTTTTAACTACATTTTGTTAAAACATACAAATCTTAGGTGTGCTCAACCTAAGTATAATAGCTCTAAAATCGGCTCCTTTACTTAGGTTTATGTTATGGGAAACAAAAAGCAAAAATTACTTTAATTACGCCTTTCAATAATCTTAATAATCTATTCTAGATCGACAAAAAAACACCCCTTTTAAATTGGTTCTCATCATTGATTATATCTCGTTAATTAAAATATTGACGGGTAAAAACAAAGTAACGTTTAAAGTCTATCCTACTCAAAAGTGATGTTTTTAAAGTAATTGACCAATTGTAAAGGCTTCATTATAAAATTATTTCATTAATATAGCACACAACTATATGCTGAAAATTTTCGTACTCTTATTTTTCTTAGGATTTCAATTTTTTAATTGTGGAAGTTTTATTGGTCAGAAGACAATAGATTTATCAATTGCTGAGAAAGAATGGATAGCAAAGAACGATACTGTTTATTTTGGTTATGATCCAGACTGGAAACCTTATCAATTTATTAATGAAAAAGGCGAACATGATGGGATAATTGAGCCAATTATGGATATAATTAGAAATCGATCAGGCTTAAACCTACAGCCGCTTCCTGGGCAAGGCTGGATATCTTCTGTAAAATCTTTAAAATCAGGTCAACTGCAGGTATTGCCAGCTGTAGCAGTATCAGAGGATAGACTTAAGTTTATGGATTATACTTCCTCCTATATTTCTTTTTCTTTTGTTATTATTAACTCCAAAGAAGGTAAATTTATTGGTGATATAAATGACCTAGAAAATTTAACAATTGCGTTGCCTCGGGGATATATAGTTACAGAGAATATTGAACGTGATTATCCAAATTTCAACATTATTTACACCAACAATTTGGAAGATGCATTATTAAAAATATTGACCAAAGAAGTTGACGCAACAATTGCTGGATTGCCAATAGCCAGTTATTATATGAACTACGTTGGATTTGATCATTTGCAGATTGCAGCGAATGTAGAAGAATATGAAATGGATTTAAATATGTCTGTATTAAAAGGAAATGATACGCTACTGGGTATTCTAGAGAAATCATTGAATTCCATTTCGAATAAAGAAAAACAAGAAATAATAAATGAGTGGGTGACGGTAAAATACGAGCACGGAGTTGATATGACACGAGTATGGAAAATTGCCGCTATTTGTGCACTAATTGTAATTTTTGTGATAGGAGTAATTGCTTTTTGGAATCGTTCATTAAAAAAGGAAATAAGGAAAAGAATAGAAGTAGAAGAAAAACTACAAACATCTTTACAGGAAATTCAGTATCAAAAATTGATTGTAGACGAGAAAAGTCAAGAAATAACAGATAGTATTCAATACGCTAAAAGAATACAAAGTGCTATATTACCATCGTCAAAAGTAATAGATGAATTTTTAAAGGATTCATTTGTTTTATATAAGCCAAAAGATATCGTAGCAGGAGACTTTTATTGGCTAGAAGCAAAAGAAGATAGAATTCTTTTTGCTGCTGCGGATTGCACAGGACATGGGGTTCCAGGAGCAATGGTAAGCGTAGTATGTAATAATGCACTTAATAGATCCGTTAGAGAACATGGACTAACTGATCCTGGCGAAATACTAGATAAAACCAGAGAAATAGTCATACAAGAGTTTGAAAAGAGTGAAGATGAAGTAATGGATGGAATGGACATTGCTATTTGTAGCTTAATTGGAAACAAATTAGAATACGCAGGAGCACATAATCCGCTATGGATTGTCCGTAATGGTATTTTATTGGAAACCAAAGCAAATAAACAGCCAATAGGAAAGTTCGACAACCTCCTCCCTTACACTACCCATTCTTTTGTGTTAGAAAAAGGAGATACAATCTATATTTTTTCTGACGGGTATTCAGACCAGTTTGGTGGAGAAAAAGGTAAAAAATACAAATCAGGTAATTTCAAAAAGTTCTTGTTATCGATTCAAGAAAATTCTATGGATAAACAACTTGCCATGCTTAATGAAGAATTTGAAAAATGGCGTGGCTCAATTGAGCAAATTGATGATGTATGCGTTATAGGGATCAGAACATAGAACAAGTTACAAGCAGAATTAAGGCAAACATCCATATCTACCAAGCCCCTTCCAACTAGATTATTTCGGAAGTAAGTTAAATTTTAAGTTACTTTTTTATACCAAAGAAATACAACGCTAAAACAGTAGACACAGATCGGCTATTTTTACAAAATTAAAAAGTCCGTTCTACGATTTTTATTGCGATTAATAGAAGAATCATTAGGTACCTTAGGTTTTGTTTCTCCATAACCTTTAAACTTAATTCTAGAAGCTTTAATTCCTCCATCGACTGAAATATATTCCATTACTGAATACGCTCTATCCTCGGATAAAGCAAGGTTGTCAGAATCTTTACCTACATCATCTGTATGTCCTTGTATTTGAATTTTAATTTCTGAATTTTGCCTTAACCAGCTAGCAAATCCTTGTAATACGAGTTTAGAAGCTTCAGAAATTTCAGATGAATTTGATTCAAATAGAATATCATTAATCGTGTGCAAACTTCCTTTTTTAATACCTTTGATTTCAATAGCTTGTTTTTTAATAAAAGTATTATTCGTTTCTTCCTTTTTTATCAACTTTGATTCATAGGCCATTCCTTCTTTTTCGATTTCAATAAGAACATCCTCATTTCCAGATCCAACATTAGCTATAGCAACATAATCACCCTCATCACTAATTGATATCTCTTGTTCTACAACCTTTCCAGATTGATATCTCACTTTTAATTTCACATCTCTAATTTCTTCTATATTTTCGGCATCTATTTTTCCTTTCATAATTACCACCTTATCCGGTTTAGCTTCTTCTGGTAAATTAAAAGAGAAGATATCCTTCTTGCCTATTCCCCCTTCTATACCATCAGAAGAAATATACCCTTGCTCTCCATCAGCACTCACAATTATACCCTCTTCATCTCCTTCAGTATTTATGGGATACCCTATATTTTGAGGGCTATCCCAAGTGCCATCATCATTTTGTCGTGTATAAAACAAATCATAACCGCCTGCTCCTAATCGCTCTTGAGAACATTGAGAAACAAAGTAAAGGGTTTTACTATCGGAGTGCATAAAAGGAGCTTTATCGTTTCCTATAGTATTAATAGGACGTCCACAATTAATCGCTTTACCCCAAGAACCATCAGGTTGTTTCTCGGAATAATAAATATCAATACTTTGCTGAATACTTTCAGCTCTAGCAGATGCGAAATATAAGGTTTTACCATCTGCACTCAATGATGGTTGAGCTTCCCAAGTATTAGGCCCATTAATATTAGGCCCTAAATTTTTTAATTCAGACCAAACCCTTTTTTCTTTTCCATCCACCTCAACCAACTCATATTTTGTGCTAAAAATATCACAATTGAAAATTCCTGCTTGTTTGGTACATGAGCAGATAAATAAATCTTTATTGTTTAACGATATAGTTGCTCCTCCGTATCTAGGACCTATATTAAAAGGCTTTGGCATTTTAACACCTTCTCCAAATAAAACATTTGTCTCCGGTCTAGTGCTCATTGTAAACTCTTGCACCGTTTCAACCATAACATCTCCTTTGAACTGTCGATCAAACTCTGCAGTATAAAAAAGAATCTCATTATCAGCAGAAATCATAGGTAAATACTCATGACGTAATGCTGTAGATACATTTTCCACAACTCGTGGAGAAAATGGCTTTTTGGCTTTAAAGAAATTACAATAAAAATCTATCTCGTATTTAATGTCCTCAATATCTCCCAATTGCGTAGCATATTTTTTAGATAACTTTGTTTCATCATCCGAAGGA
This sequence comes from uncultured Flavobacteriales bacterium, assembly GCA_963926405.1. Lineage (GTDB taxonomy): Bacteria > Bacteroidota > Bacteroidia > Flavobacteriales_D > Parvicellaceae > CALSMU01. Next base: position 22,155 of record CAWUXI010000041.1, on the reverse strand, counting down.
AATTTTGAAAATTTATTAAAGTATTCCAAAGCCATACAATCTGCTTTTTGCGCATAATATATAACTCCTAAATTGTAATATACATCAGCATGAAACTCCGAACAGGTCGCTTCAATCATGTGATAGTATTTCTGAGGTATTTCAAAATTATCACCATTTGCTTGAGCTCTGACGTATGTCATCTTAGCAATTTCCCACATACAAGCAGAACAATCTTCATCTAATTCTAATGCATCCTTGAAAATACGAATCCGTTCTTTATACGCGTACTTTTTTTTATCCAATCCTTTCTCATAAAGTTTCAGAACTTTTTTATCCGTAGGTACTTGCAGGCAAGCTAGATCCTTCAACACTTCATCAGCTTCTTGCGTAAAGAACGAAGTAGACAATAGTGTAAATATCAATAAAAACAGATAGGAATATTTCATTTTAATTTGCCGCAGATCTTAAATTATACTACAAAAAGCTTACCATATATTGGATCACGTTTACTATAACCGGTTAATTCTAGTTTATCGCTTCTAAATCTTCTATATCAAGCTCTTCTAATTGTTTATCAGTTACAACATGTAATTCTCCTTCAGTACTAGCTATAACAGTTGCCACCGTAGCATCTCCGGTTACATTCACAACAGTTCTACACATATCCAAGATTCTATCAACCGGCATAATAATAGCAATCCAAGCAGGATTTAATCCTATTGCCTCAAGAACTATCATGAGCATTACCAAACCAGCACTTGGAACGGCTGCTGAGCCAATGGATGCTAATGTAGCCATACCAACAATTGTTAATTGTGTGCCAAAGGATAAGTCAATCATATGAATTTGGGCCAGAAAAACTACAGCCACTGCTTGATATAAACTTGTACCATCCATATTTACTGTTGCACCAATCGGAAGAACAAAACTTGCAATCTTTTTATCGACTCCAATTCTCTCTTCAACACATTCAATAGTTACCGGCAAAGTAGCAGCACTAGAACTAGTAGAAAAAGCTAAAAATTGAGCTGGACTAATTCTTTTGAAAAAGCCACCATATGTTAATTCCTTCTTAGTTAGAATTAACATGATACTTGGATAGAAAATAAATATCATGAAAAACAATCCAATTAAAACGGTCATAGAATACCATCCTAACGATGTAAACATACCTATTAATTCTTGAGGGGATCCGGCCATCTGAGTCATTAAACCAGCCATTAAACAGAAGACAAAAAACGGAGCTGCCTTCATTATTATATCTACCATTTTAACAAAAATATCACCAGCACCATCCACAAAAGACTGAATCCCTTTCATTCTCTCTTTCGGTAAAATAGCCATTGTAACTCCAAAAAATATAGCAAAGAAAATTACTTGCAACATTTTACCTTCCAACAAAGACTTAATAAGGTTCTCTGGAATGACATCAACTAATGGCTGCAATGGACCTCCTGACTTAGAGCTTTCTTTTCTAGCCTCATATTTGGAAATATCTTTTTTATTTGATGAAAATTCTGATTTTACCTCAATAAGTAATTCTTTTTTTACAGGATCACTTAAGAAATTTTGGCTACCAACTATTTCTTTTCCATTATCACTCGCCCATAGCTCATACCGAATTCTATTTTTCTCTCGTTCTCTTTCTCCCATTAATTCGCCAGGCTTAATCAAATTAACTAACACCAATCCAATTGTGACAGCAAACACAGTAGTAATCAAATAAATTCCCAGTGTTTTCCCTCCCATTCGTCCTAATTTAGAAATATCGGACAAACTAGAAACACCCGATATTATTGAGAAAAGAACTAAAGGGATTGCAATAAACTTTAATAACCTGATAAAGATTGTTCCAAAAGGATTTACCCAATCAGAAGTAAAAGACGTTAAACCATTTAGAAATGAGCCTTTGTAAGCATACATAACTTGTGTATGCTTATCAGTTCTTTGAGTTAGCTTAAAGTGTGCTTTTTTTGAAAGTGAATTATTTCCATCCCAGGCGCTTTCAAGTACACCAATAACCTGCTTATTACTATCAAAAAATTTAACCTTTGATAAATTTTCCTCAGAATAACCTATTGTAACGATAAAATGACTTTGACTATCCCCAGACTCTTCATGAAACGTTTCAATAGTCTCAAACGGACCGTCAATTATTCCTGTTTGCATTCCCCCAAAAAAACCCCCAGCAACCATACTCCAAATTATCCCAACTACAAGCGCAATTATAATTTTCCAATGCAATGCTAAATTTCTCATATTCTATTTAAATTATAATTGTATTGCTTTACTTCTTAATAAAAAATCTAATACTGTTATCGCCGCCATTGCCTCGACAATAGGCACTGCTCTTGGAACAACACATGGGTCATGACGACCTTTACCCTCAAGCTCTACTTTGTTTCCATCTTTATCTATGGAAATTTGTTTTTGCATTATAGTGGCTACAGGCTTGAATGCAACATTTCCATAAATTGTTTCTCCGTTGCTAATGCCTCCTTGAATCCCTCCTGAATTATTCGTAGTTGTTGAAACACCTGATTCATCGCTAACAAAACCATCATTATGTTGAGAACCTAACAATTTTACACCGTCAAATCCAGAACCGTATTCAAACCCTTTTACTGCATTAATGGAAAGCATTGCTTTACCTAAATCGGCGTGTAATTTATCAAAAACAGGTTCTCCAAGTCCCACTGGAACTCCTTTTGCAACAAATGAAACCACGCCTCCAATGGTATCTCCAGATTTTCGAACTTCCTCAATTCTAGTTATCATTTTTTCAGCCATACCAGCATCTGGACACCTAACAATTGATTCATCTGTTTTAGATAAATCTAATTCTTGGTGTGATTTATTTAATGAAATTCCCCCTACCGATGAAACATAAGCTTCTATACTAATCCCTTTGGTAATTAATATTTGCTTTGCAATTGCTCCTGCAACGACTCTACAAGCTGTTTCTCTAGCACTACTTCTTCCACCTCCTCTATAATCTCTGGCACCATACTTTTGCTCGTATGTATAATCCGCATGAGAGGGTCTAAACGTATTTTCTAAGTGGGAGTAGTCTTTACTCTTCTGGTTTTCATTCTGAATGGTAAAACCAATTGGAGCTCCTGTTGTTTTACCCTTAAAAATTCCTGATAAAAATACAACCGTATCACTTTCTTTCCGTTGAGTTACAATACGACTCTGCCCCGGTTTCCTGCGGTCTAATTCTCTTTGAATTCCCTCAAAATTCAACTCTACATTTGATGGACAACCCTCTATTACGCCTCCTATAGCAGTCCCATGTGACTCGCCAAATGTGGTTAAAATAAATAGTTTACCGATAGAATTTCCTGCCATGCGAACAAATGTACTTATTTACTTATTGGTTTCAAATGCAAAAGCTAAAACATGTCTGTCAGAATCCACATCATTATTAATCAAATAACAACTCCGCTATTTCTTGCTTGATTCTAGAAATATACTTTTCACTAGAAGTGTAAACAACAACTTTAAGCTCAATATTAGCGTTTCGTTCTTCAACAATCTCAACCTTAATTTTCATAGTAGAAATAACCCAAGGCATACTTAGCAAATGACTTGTTAACTTGTCTTTTGCAGCGTCGATATTTACTTTTTCAGATAGTACAACCGAAAAACTACAACTTTTAAGATTTCTTGCCACAGTGGGTTCTGAAACTAACTGTGAAGTTACCTTACTATAAGGAAATTGGATAATCTCTCCATTTTCTATTTCCAGATGTAATTTAGTAGTTGTTTGTGCCGAGACAACACCTGAATAATTATTAATTTTTAATCTCTGACCAACTATATCTCCTTTTTGAAACCCAAATATAATCCCTTGTACAAAATCTCTTACTAATTGCCAAAGCAAGGCTATAATAACACCGAACAAACTTAATGACACAAAGAGGTTGATTAATGAAATTTCATAGACTAAATCTATAAAAAATAGAACCCAAACAACATTTCTTACGAGTGGTACATAAAACCGTAAATACTCTTGTAACCTCTCATTTCTAATCCATGGTGTTAGGTATCTTTGTGCAATAAAAAAGAACATAAATATAGAAAAAGCTGCGCTAATTAGGCGAAAAAACATTCCAAATGATATGTCTTGAAATTCAAATAACATTAGTTTATCAATTGATGTTTACGTAAATACTTAATTAAATAAGGCAAAGCATAGGGTGATATTTCAAATATATTGTTTGAATTTAATACAATCCCTGATCTTACAAGACTTTGCAACGTAGTGTTTATTCTTTCAGAACTCTCTGTGTGATATACTGTGCAAAGCTGATTAAAATCAATTTGCTTATGCAGCAGAATTTGTAATAGCATTAGATTCCAGTCAGGTAATAAAACATTTGGTAATTCTAAAGATTCCATTTTTTTCAAATCCAATACACTGCCATCTATAGAACTTATGTTTGCTAACCACATATAAAAAGAAAATCCTACGTTTCCATCTGATTTTGAAGTTAGCTTCTTGAACAATTGATTTTGCTCTCTCTGCTTTAAATCTTTTTCAGGTTTTCCTTTCCATAGGAAAGACACTCCTCCACTTCTATGCCTATCCATAACAGCTCCATTTATTTCATCTGTCTTGAGAGGTGAAACGGTAATAGTTGATAATAGTTTAGAATCAATATCTATGTATTGACGAATGTGTTCATAGAAATAGATGTTGCAATCAAATAAGAATAAATGTTTATGCCCATAAGTTTTAACCACGGACATTATTCTATTCAATAAATCCGCTCCTTTAGCAGAACGCGTCCACCATAATTCAAGGTCTTCAAACACCAATGTACTTCCTTCTGGCAATTCATTCATTATCTGCATGTAACTTCCTTCTATTCCAGTTGCGGAGTTCAATGCATTATCGAACACCAGTTCCGAGAAATTGCTTGTATGAATTGGAGCAGCAATATTGTACACCTTTTTCTCACAGTATGCATTAACTACATTATGCATCAAATAAGATTTGCCTGAAAGAGGATCTCCGGTAAACAAGATTGCTCCTGTTCTGCCCGACTTGAACCTTTCAATTGATTTTTGAGCCATTTCAAGTTCAGTTAATCGATTATGCAATGGCTTATCCGGAGAAATATGCTTTCCTAAAAACAGTTGTTTGTAATAAAAAGGTAATTGACTTTCAAGGATAGGACTTAAAGAAATCGAATCCATAAAATCGGCTAATCTATTGTGCGGGTTCTGAACTGACTTTGTTCTATACTGGTAACCTGTTATTGCAAAAACATCTCGGGCTTTAATCAACAACTTATCTACCCCATTGTTAATCTTTTCAATACGGCTTTTTACATTATTTAAATATTTTGCTGCACCTTTTCGTGTTTTCTCTCTTAAAATTATACCGTCCAAAGTATCAGCTCTAGAAATAATTATTTCATCCTTTAGCATTTTGTTTAATAAATCTAAGACTGTTTTAATATCCCCTTTCAATCGTATTTGAACAGTAACTAAATGCTCTTTGGCTTCTGCTAAACTCTGTTTTACCTTCTCGATTATTTCATTGGAACTGGAGCTTTCATTTTCTATTTTTTGCAGCGTAAACTTTAATAACCGTAGACTATTCTCAACTTTTACCACTTCAGAATGCACTGCATTATGCGCCAACTGAAATACATCCTTTATCTTACGGACCAACTCGTTTTCAATCAAATGACCAGAAACTTTCCTAACATTAATCTTAGAAGGGACTAAATCATATTGGTTATTTTCAAAATCATTGATCTGCTTAACGGAAAGGACTTCGGAGCTATCGCAATATTTGATAACACTTTTATCCACTTTTTGCGTTATTGATTTAACCAAATTATCAACATTTATTGTATTAGATACAGATAACAATTTCGCTTCAAATTCACCTATTTTCTCCAAGCTTACTTTATCTAACTGTTCTTCTATACTATTAAACAAGTTCAGAGATGATTGAATAAACCCTTTATCTAATTTTTTTGCAGATTGATTAATAAATGGTATTAATGTTTTTTTTAATTGAATCAACTGAATATTAATCAGAAGCTGATTTGTAAGGTGTTTTTGATTTGAATGCCAGTTTACAGGATATGCAGCAATTGACAGAAATGCATTTTTAATTACTTTCTCTGTTCTTTCCTCCTCCCGGTTTAATGATAAATTATTAACATCCAATCTATCTAAATCCAAAGTAATTGAGTTGCAAAATATTCTACCCAAAGAATTTAACTCTTGTAAAAAGATGTTTTTTTCTTTTATAAACTGAACGGAAAGCAATTCTTTCCAATCATTTAAACTTACGTCATCATCTATAGTCCAATTTTGTAAAGATTTATTTATCCTGAAACTAGAAAAGCCAAGTCCATTTAATTTTGTCTTAAAGTGGTATAAATATGAATTCTCAAAATGATGTTTTACAATCTTTGAAAAACGAATATTTTGTTTCTTTTTGCGAGAATACTTCTTTTTCAATCGCGCTAGTTTTGGAGAATCTTCCGAATCCGGTTTCAATTCTTGTTTAGAATATATTCTCTCTATGCTAATTGGAGATAAATCCACGAGCTTTCTTACTGCTGTAATATGGGACTCTATTCCAAGCGATATCGCCGCAGTTATTTTTCCTAAACGATTATCCACAATGTCCTCTAACAGCTTCTGTTCAATTTCTAAAGCTTTTTCAACAGATGGATTATCTTCAGCTTTTAACCTTTCTTGAAATAATGCTATATAGCTACTCCATACATCAAACCAGGTGTCATAGACACGATTAATAAAGGCAATATTCAAGGCATGAATTTTATCGTCAATTATCGATATTTTTTTATCAAGTGATTCATAACCGGGTAATCCAAGAATAACGGTATCTGTTTTTTCGATTTGTAAAGAAGCAAATTCTTCTCCTTGATATTTCATTTCAAGCAGAGGATCAAACCCTTCCTCATCATAAAAATGAGAAGATGCTTTCAGCAATAATGTTGTGCCCATTATATCTAAAAAAGCATTTGTATTTCCGATAAATTTACTTTCCTCCCCAACTTCTATTTCAGGAATATTCAACAAAATTAAATCAGCTTCAAAAGAATTTATTTTCACTACTTCATAAAACCCTTTATTCTCCAATTCATTATTAACCACTTCCACTTCAGCGTCTACTCGCAAAGCTTCTAATCTTTTTCTAACAGCGTCCTCTACAATTAACTTTTGGCTATTATCATTATTTAAGTAAAGTATACGAACCTTTGTATTGCTCCAATCTGGAGAAGCCAACAACATTCTTACCAATTGTAAAGCCAAATCACTTTCTTGATTTATTTCCTTCCACCAAATGTCAATTCTCTTGTATTTACCAAAACCTTTTTCTTTGTCATAATCAAGGTACAATACATTATAATCCAACACGCCTAGTTTTTTGTTCATTTGAGAAAACCCAATAGGATTTTTGGTGTTTCGTGCCCACCCCATTAAAACTGTATTAGGCTCAACTCCAGAAAAACCATACGTACTTGCGATTGCCTCTATTCCTTTAAAAATATTCTGACATTCCTGTTTTCTATGAAAAATAGAATCATCATTGATAGCATCATTGATAGCCTGGTGGTGTTTAGGAAAAAGCACTTCAGCACCAGGTGTTTCAATCAAATCAAAGTTTGATATCATTCCTTTTCTACCAGCGATAGACTTGCTAAACCCTAACAAATGAGGCCTTGCAGATGTTCCTCCGCTAAACAACAATATATTCGGTTCCCAATTTCTTTTGTGTGTTGATTTCTTACCTAAGTTTTTCAATCCAATCTTAACAACTGAAGACCATACACTTTGCCAAACATCTCCTGAGCCTAATTCCAAATGTCTTCTTGTCAACCAAATAAAAACTAAAGCCATTATAGCTACAGAAATTAAAGCAGCAGCTAGATTTAATTGTACCATTAATAAAAAAGTTGCAATGGTTCCAATTAAAGGAAAAAATAAAGATATTTTGAACTTAGGTCTAAAATCAGGGCTTGCCCATTGTTCCAAAAAACAAGAAAGGTTAATAAACATATAAGCAGCCATATAAAACATGGCAACTATTTCCGCAATAACATTTAATTCTCCAATTAAGATTCCTGCCTGTGCAATAACAAATGTAAGAATTAAGGCATTGCGAGGCTCATTATCCTTTCCAACGCCTCTTCCAAAGATATTCGGTGTAATTTTATCGATTGACATGGCTTGAAGAATCCGTGGAGCTCCTAAAATACCGCCTAAAGCAGAAGATAGAGTTGCTCCCCATATTCCAGCGACTACAAGTCCGGGGACCAATCCAAATTGAACCAAAGCATTATTATTATTGATTAATTCTGCCTGTGGTATTGAATAATGAATAAATATAGAAAGTACAATATAAACTGTCAATCCTACAGCTACCGCGGACATAGTTCCCCAAGGAATAGCTTTTTTAGGGTCTTTTAAATCCCCTGACATTGCAACACCGGCAGTAAAACCAGTTACAGCAGGAAAAAAGATACCAAATAAAGTTGAGAAACCCACTTTAGTGCCTTCCACATGGGAAGTATCAAATCCCTTACCCTCGCTTGTTCCAAGAAAAACGGAAATTAAGGAAAGGACGATAGTAAAGAGTATAAAATACTGAGATTTAATAGCAACACTTGTACTGATATAGGCAATTGTCACAATTACCAACAATGCAATTGACCCTATAATCCTAAGATGATTGGTTGTAATCACATCTATATCTAAATAATCAGAAAGGACAATCATAGCACTTTCTCCAAATCCAATTAAATAAAGAGCTATACTTAATCCTGTTGCAACAAATAAAGTAATCCCAATTGCTCCTCCAATAGGTAAACCGAGGCTTCGGGACAGCATATAATATATACCGCCAGCTTTTATCTTTTTATCAGTAGCTACTGAGGAAACACTTAATCCAGTAGTAACAGAAACAATATGAGCAAGAAGTATTATGGCAATCGTAGTAAATAACGTTCCTGCATTACCTACAACCATCCCCAAACGCATGTACATAATTACACCCAATATTGTTAATATTGATGGTGTAAAAACGCCTCCAAATACTCCAAATTTCTTTCCCTGCGACATTGTTGCCTCTAAGTTAGATTAATGTTTGAAAATAAACGCTACTTAGACGCTAAATATGTGAAAAGGTTATAGCTAAAGACCATTAATTTGTAGTTTAGCCACATGAGTTTGTTCAAAGATTTAAAAGTACTGGAACTAGCAAGTGTACTAGCAGGACCAGCGGTCGGAATGTTTTTCGCAGAGCTTGGAGCTAGCGTTATTAAAATTGAAAACAAAAAAACCAATGGAGATGTCACCAGAAATTGGAAATCCTCTAACGAAAAAAGAGAAAATATATCCGCTTATTTCTCCAGTGTTAATTGGGGCAAAGAACATCTATTTTTAGATTATTCTACTGACAAAGATTTTTCTAAATTACTTTCTCTCTTGAATGAAGCTGATGTTATTATTTGTAATTTTAAACAAGGAGATGCAGAGAAGTTTAACCTTACTTACCTGGATATACAGAAAACAAATAACAATGTAATTTATGCGCAGTTGAACGGGTTTAAAAGCCGACCTGAACGAGTTGCTTTTGACGTTGTACTGCAGGCTGAATGCGGCTATATGAACATGAACGGACAAATAGACTCGCCGCCAACTAAAATGCCTTTAGCTTTAATGGATATTTTAGCTGCGCATCAACTAAAAGAGGGGATTTTAGTAGCGCTACTCAAAAAAGAAAAGACTGGCAAAGGAAGTCTAGTTGAGACTTCATTGGAAGAGGCTGCATTAAGCTCATTAGCCAATCAAGCAACTAACTGGCTAATGAACCAGGAAATACCTCAAAGAATTGGATCCATGCATCCAAATATTGCTCCTTATGGCGATATTTTCAATACTAAAGACAACAAGCTGTTGGTAACTGCCATTGGCTCTAGCAAACAATTTGAATCGTTCTGTAATTTATTAGGGAGAACAGAAATAGCTTATGACGACAAATTTGCAACCAATCAAAACCGATTGAAAAACAGGATTGAATTGCAAGAAGAACTGGGCTCTTTAATTCTTCATTATAACCGTGATGCACTAATTGAAGAATGCATACAGAGAAACGTACCTGTTGGAGCTATAAAAAACATGAAAGAAGTGTTTAATTCAGAAACAGCTCAAAATATGCTCCTTGAAGAAATAGTTAATGGTGAAAAAACTACAAGAGTAAAATCAATTGCTTTTAAAATTAGTTAGAGTTATTAGTTTTATTTTCTGCCACAGCCTTAGTCAATATTTCTAAATACTCACTGCTTTTTTGATCATATTCTCCTACTAACTGTTTGATAGTCTTAGCTAATTTATCTGCATCTTTAGCGCCTAATTGAGCTCCAAATCGAACTTCTTTTTCGTTATAAAAAAAACGAACTGTTCCTTGTCCTATTACCCAAAATGAATCATTCATTGATTTACTAAACCCCTTAGGATTAAACTCAAGCCCTTGAATATTTTTAATCCTACCTAACTGATACGGCAAAGCTTTACCAAAACCCTTAATAGATCTTTTAATCGTCATTAAATCTTTATCTATTTTAATAAATTCCATACCGGATTTTCGCCATAGGTATACTTTTCCTATTCTAATTTCAAAAAAAAGCCAAAACACACACATCACTAAAAGCATTAGCTTTTCTTCCTTAATAAAATCTCCAGTGAAAAGAAAATAAAAGAAAACACTCCCACAGCCAGTCCAACCAAGCAGCCAAGTAAGTAATACAGTCTCCTTCAATTTATCAATATTCGTTGAGATTACAATTGTACTGTAATCTTCGTGTACTTTATAAGATACTCTTTCTCCGATTAATTTCATTTTCACAAATGTAAAAAATATGATTATTAACAATCCATTTTTTATTTTTTTATATAAATCATTATACTTTAGTTATGGTTATTTACTAATTTAGGCATGACTTTTGAAAGTCATTTGATATTAAACATTGAAACAATGAAAAAGATACTTGTCATTTTATACCTAGTAGTCTACAGTTTTGGAAACACAGTATTAAGCCAAGAATACAAAGACCTTCTAATATTATATGTTGATGAAAATTATGAGAAATGTTTTGGAAAAGCATTAAATTATACCGAGAATGATAAGACAAAAGATCATCCTTTGCCTTATTTATACGTTTCAATGGCATCCTTTGGAATTAGTCAAGATCATCAATACAGTGAAAACTGGCCAAAGGCTTACAGCACAGCTTTAAGTTTTGCAACAAAATATAGAAAAAAAGATCCTGACAATACTTACGCAGAAGATTCTCAAGAGTACATAGATAAATTAAAGGGAATAATCTACGAGGAGGTAGAAAACTACATGCTTGCAGGTACTGAAAAAGAATACAAAAAAGCCGCAGGAATTCTTAAAAAAGCATGTTCCTTTGACCCTAATGATTATGGAGCAAAGTTATTATGGGGAGAAATGGAAATCCTTACAAAAAACCAAACGGAAGGCAAAAAAATAGTTTCCGAAGCAATTGACTCAATCAAAACAATTGGAGCAGATGTTCAGTTGGGTGATTTAACAAAAATACAACAAAAATACTTGCGTAAATCATTGATGGAATATGCTTTATTTATTGATGCAAAAGACCATGCAACAGCGATTGAAATCATCAGTATTGGGCAACCATTTTTTTATGAAGAAAGAGAAGATTGTGCTTTGGATGACAATGAAGGATTTAAAAAAATATACGATCAAATTACTGGTTAACCAAGTATTCCTCTATAGAATTATACATATATTTTAAATCCTTTCTAGTAATACAGTAAGGTGGAATAATTACAATAACATTACCTAGGGGTCGTAAAATTATTCCTTTTTCTAATAAAAATTTATATGCTTCTTTTCCTTCCTCGTTAAAATAAGAACTCACCTCATTTGCTTCTAATTCTACTGCAGCTATTGTTCCAAAACTGCGAGCAGCTCTTACCTTAGGGTTCGATGAAATTGAACAAATAAACTCCATTTGCATGTCAGAAATAGTTTTAATATTTTTCCATACATTCTCTTTTTCAAATAAATCCAAAGAAGCATTTGCGACACTGCAAGCCAATGCATTTCCTGTGTAAGAATGACCATGCAAAAATGTTTTCCCTTTATCATCGGAATAAAATGCTTGATATACTTTGTCGGAAACAGCTGTAATTCCCATAGCCATAAAACCTCCGGTCAAGCCCTTAGACAAACATATTATGTCTGGTTTATTTTCGCAATGGTCGATGGCAAACATCTTTCCAGTCCTTCCGAAGCCTGTGAAAACTTCATCAGAAATTGCAATAACTCCATATTGGTTACACAACCCTATTAATTCAGACAAAACACTTGGAGAATGCATTATCATTCCTCCTGCGCCTTGCACTATTGGCTCAAAAATAAAGGCAGCTACATCGTTGGTTTTTAATAGGTCTTCAAACTTTTTTAAAATCTCTTTCCTATTCTTCTCTGTTGGAATATCAATAAAATCGACATCAAACATAAACCGTTCAAATGGCTCATTAAAACCACCTCTAGCTGTAAGACTCATACTTCCAAAAGTGTCTCCGTGGTAATCTCCTTTTAAAGAAATAAACCGATTTCTTTCTTCTCCTTTATTAAACCAATATTGAATTGACATTTTAAGTGCTACCTCGTTTGCCGTTGAACCATTATCAGAAAAGAATATCTTTTCTATTTTTTGAGGAAGCAGCTTTATCAGCCTTTCCGATAATTGAACTGCACCAGGATGGGTAAAGCCACCAAAAGCGACATGTTCTAGTTTAAAAGCCTGTTCGGATAATTTTTTAGCAATATAAGGGTGTGAATGTCCGTGGGTATTTACCCACCAACTAGAAAAGCCATCAATGTACTTCTTTCCATCTTCGTCAAATACATAAGAACCTTCTCCTTTTACAATTGGGATTATATCCGTTCCTTTCATCTGATCGAAAGGGTGCCAGATGTATTTTTCATCTAATTCTTTAAGTTTTGACATGGCTCTTATTTACGAAGCCAAAGTAAAGAAAGATTATTCAATTTAAAGCAGTTCTTAACAACTCTGCTTGCTCTTTTATAAACCCCTTTGTCACACTCTCTACCATTGGAACGTGATGCAATATTTTAACTCCTGTGTTTTTGGTAATAATTGACTCCGAAGAGTCATTTTTCTCTCCAACTATAATAATACCTTTTATCGAAATACTTTTTGATTTCAAGTACTCTATAGACAATAATGTATGATTAATACTTCCGAGATAATTTTTAGAGACAAGTAAAATTTCCATTCCAAGCGTTAAAATTACATCTGACAAATAATCTCCATTTTCATTAATTGGAACTAGTAAACCACCCGCACCTTCAACGATTAAATTATTGTTTGTTTTTGGTAATTGAAAAGAAGCCAAAGAAATAGAAATGTTATCTAATTTTGCAGAAACATGAGGTGATAGTGCATGATTTAATCTATACGCTTCGGGATGAAAAACAGTATTCCCACTTACTAGCTCTTTAACTTTATCCGTATCAGTATGGTGGAGATCACCACTTTGTATTGGCTTCCAATAATCCGCATTTAAAGCTTCTACTAAAATGGAAGACACAACCGTTTTACCAATATCCGTATCTATTCCTGTGACAAAAAAAGATTTATTTTCCAAAACTAAATATATTATTTTCCTTCTACTCTTCTCTTTTCTGCCATTTGTAAAGCATAATAAGCATTGACTACCCCACCTGATTCAGAAAGTTTGCCAAACTTGACACTTGGCACTTCACCATCCTCAAAAGAACCAGGTAGATTCACTTTCATGTTTTTGTAAATAACAGATGATATCATTAAAATTTCTCTTAATTCGCTTGCGGAAAGTTCTGGATAATAAGACCAAACTAATGCCGCTACTCCTGTTACTACAGGACAAGAAAAACTAGTCCCATTCATCATGTCATAATTATCGTCTGGAGATATTGAGATAACTTTTACTCCTGGCGCAAAGACATGTACTTTTTCAGCACCATAATTTGAAAAAGAGGCAGTCATTTTCTCTTTAAAATATTTTGAATTTGCCCCAACAGTTAACCAAGTAGAAACAAGGTTTCCTTGTTTGGAATATGGAGTCGGATAATGCGTTATTACATCAACATCTTGCCCTTCGTTACCCGATGCAGCGATCATCAACACACCTTTACTTTCAGCATATTTAATGGCAGCATAAACTTCACTTTCCATAGGAGAATAACCTTTACCAAAACTCATATTGATTATGTTAGCTCCATTATCAACAGCATAACGAATTGATAAAGCAACATCTTTGTCATATTCATCGCCATTTGGAATTGACCTTAAGGCCATTATTTTGACTGCCGTCGCTATGCCATTAATACCAATACCATTGTTTCTAACAGCGCCAATTATTCCTGAAACCATGCTCCCATGATCCGCACTTGGACCTTTTACATCTCCATTACCATAAAATGCGTCCTTCATGTCAGTAGGATTGTCTCCAATTATATTGGCTCTTGCATTCAAATCAAGATTTAAATAACTTTCTGTATATACCTTATAATAATCAATAGCTCCTTTTAGTCCAGCTAGATCTGCTCCTCTTGAAAGTAATTTTTTATAGTCATTTATTAACGAATCTTCCGATTCTATTCCTTTGATATCATCCATCGAAATTGAATCCTTTTTCAAAAACACTTTCAATTCCTTATGGGCCATTTCAATTTTAACAATCAGCTTGGTATATCTCTCAATTATTCCTTCATACTTTACAACATACTCATCATATTCAGCTTTAGCTGCTGTATACATGTCAAAATCAGCTTTATCTTCTTTAGCGACATCTTTAGCTGTTTTAAACTCAAACTTAGCTTTGTAGTCCCTGTAAATTCTAGTAATCTGTAGGTTTTCGGTATCCAAATGCTCCCCTTTACTATTACCTAAAAAATTCCATCCATTAATATCATCGATATAACCATTTTTATCATCATCAATACCGTTATCTGGAATTTCGCCTTTATTAATCCAAACCTGTCCGGCCAAATCTTCGTGCCTTACATCAACACCTCCATCAATAACCGCAACGATAATTACTTTCTGCGGTTTTCTATCTTTCAAGATTGTTTCATATGCTCTATCAACAGCAGTACCGCCAATCTTATCCAATTCTGGGGATTTATTATACCAATTTAAATAATCTGCTTCAAGTGAGTCTACAGTAGTGACTTGAGCAGATGCATTTACAGTAAAAAGTGTAATAAATATTATCAGATACCTTTTCAAAATATAGAGGATTAGTTTTTACAGGCTGAAATTACGAAAATTGTGCCAAAAGAAGTAGAATAACTATTAAGACAATATTAAACTTATCAACTATTTGATTAGTCTTATCCCATTATTCAAGCACACTATCAGTTTATTTACCTCCTGTTTAGAATTATAAGAATGAAAGCAAATCCTTAGTCTTTCCGATCCTTTCGGCACCGTTGGAGAAAGTATCTCCTTGACGTATAGCCCATTTTCTTTTAGATTATTAGATACTTTTCTAACATTTTCACTTCCAGGAATAATCACAGAGACAACACTTCCATACGCTCCAGTTATTAATTCAATAGATACGCCTACTTTTGTAATAAAATAATTTTTCAATTCTAAAGCTAATAACAGCTCTGAACTACTAGAATCATACAACTCCTTAAGCCTATGATACTGCTTACGTATGGTCATAATAGTCTCTGGAGAAGGCGCAGTGGTATAGATAAAAGGACGACAATAATTGACCAAAAAGTTTCTTAGAACATTATCGCCGAGAATAATAGCTCCATGGCAACCCAGCGCTTTACCGAATGTTACAACGGTTGCAAAAACTTCTTTTTGTAGATTTAGCTTGGCTACCAAACCATCTCCCTTTTCTCCTACAACACCTACAGCATGAGCTTCATCTACAATCAAATTAGCGCCGAATTTTTTACATGTTTTTGAAATTTCTAAAAGATCAGGAGAATCACCATCCATAGAATAGATGGACTCTACAGCAACAAAAACATTTCCTTTCGATTTGGATAATCGCTCCTTTAAATGCTGAATATTATTGTGCGCAAAAGAAAAAGAGTCTGCGTTTGACAGCCGGATTCCATCTCGTATAGATGCATGAATTAATTCATCATATATAACAGTATCTCCTCTATTTGGTATGGTTGAAAATAAACCAAGATTGGCCACGTAGCCTGAGCTGAAAATTAACCCAGATTCTGCTTGATGAAAATTAGCAATTTCCAGTTCTAACCCTTCTATATCTGAGGTGTTACCAGAAATTAAACGGGAACCAGTAGATCCAAACTGAATCAATTGTTTTTGATCTCGAGAAAAGCCTAAATAATCATTAGAAGAAAAATCACAGAATGCTGAATAATCTTTTAATTCTCGATAAAGGCCTTCTTCAATTCGTTTATTTAATTTATCCTGTAGTATTTGAAGAATGGGTTGCAAAGGTTAAAGTTCTTTTACAGAAGTAACTTTTCTCACTTCTTTTCCTTTTTGTTTTGCTAATTCGTTTCTTTCAATTTTGTGTCCTGGTCTTGACCATTTAACTCTATCTTCACTCGTTGAACGAATTTTATACTTTTCGTCCACAGTAGGTTTCTCCCCATTTTTATATGCCTTCATAGGCGTAAGACCAAGTTTTTTAAACATTTCAGCATCAGTTGACATACCTGGATTTGGAGTAGTTAGTAATTTATCTCCTGAAAAAATTGAGTTTGCACCTGCCATAAAACAAAGAGCCTGACCTTCCATTGTCATTTCAGTTCTACCTGCTGATAAACGAACAGCAGAATTTCTCATTACAATTCTTGTAGTCGCAATCATTCTCACCATATCCCAAATTGGCACTGTGTTTTGCTCCTCCAAAGGAGTACCTTCCACTGCTACCAATGCATTTACTGGAACAGATGCTGGCTGAGGATTCAGTAAGGTTAATGTATGCAACATAGCAATACGATCTTCATCACTTTCACCCATTCCTATAATTCCACCCGAACAAATACTTAACCCTGATTTACTAGCATTGTCTATCGTTTTTAAACGATCACCATACCCTCTTGTTGAGATAACTTCTTTATAATACTCTTCAGAGGTATCAATATTATGGTTATAAGCATATAGTCCAGCATCGGCAAGTCGTTTTGCTTGCGGCTCTGTCAACATACCTAAGGTACAGCAAACCTCCAAATCTAAATCATTCAATGAACGGACCATTTCCAGCACTTGATCAAAATCATCATCTTCTTTCACATTTCTCCAAGAAGCTCCCATACAAACTCTTGAAGATCCATTTTCTTTCGCAAATTTTCCTGCACTAACTACTTCTTCAACTGAAAGCATATCATTTTTCTCAATATCGGTATGGTATCGAGCAGCTTGCGGACAATAGCCACAATCTTCTGGACAACCTCCGGTTTTTACAGAGACTAAGGTACTAACCTGAATTTCGCTAGGGTTATGATTCTCTCTATGAACTGTTGCAGCTTCGTACAACAACTCCATTAAAGGTTTATTATAAACTTCTCTTATTGCTTCTTTTGTCCAAGTATTCATACAGGTTTATTTTATAGTACAAATGTAAAAGGGATTCTCGAACAATTAAAAAGATTGCTGGAAAGATTCTAATTAATTGTAAACATTTAGCACAGTTAACAACACTTATTTCTTATAAGAAGCCACTAGACAAAGGTTCCATAGGATTCTTGCACCAACTATTGCATCTATTTTTGTTCCACCAGGAGCTACTTCACATAAATCAAATCCAATAATATCTCTACCTGATTTAACCACTTCAAAAAGCAAATAGATAGCTTCTTCAAATTCTAGACCTCCAGGAACGGGTGTACCTGTACTAGGACACAAATGCGGCTTAAGACAATCAATATCAAAACTCACATAAACCTTCTGCGGCAATGCATCAATTATGCCCCTGCATTGATCCGCCCAAAAAGTGCCTTCAAACTGCTTTTGTTTCAATTCCCAATCGTAGAAAGTAGTTATTCTAGAATCGGATTCTATAACATCAACTTCACCTTGTGAAATATCTCTAATACCCACTTGAACCAGCGCAGTGATACTTTTATGCTGTAATGCATTATACATTATAGATGCATGGGATTGAGCAAAACCTTCATAGCCTTTTCTCAAATCTGCATGCGCATCCAACTGCAAAATACCAAATGCTTCGTTGTTTTCTGCTAAAGCATCAATCAAGCCTAAAGGACAGCTATGTTCTCCTCCTATAATGCCAACTATTTGTGCATTTTTTATAGATTGAACTGACCTAGCTTTCAAATTATCACGTAAATAATCTTGAGCAACCGTTACCTCATCTATTGTTTCTTGATGCTCTTTATTTTCTTTTAACTCACCTCCATTTTCTAAAAAATGAATGTATTTGGCTGTTCGCTCAGCCAATTCATCATTGATCTTTTTCCAATCTTCTGAAATTGGAGACATAAAAATCTTTGTATTCCAAGCATTTGCAACTTCAGGGTGAAAAAAGTCAACTTGGGTTGAAGCTTCTAATATTGCAGATGGTCCCAAGGAAGTTCCTCTAGCGTAAGATGCTGTTGTATCCCAAGGAACTGGAATTAATATAATTTCAGCTTCTTCCTCCGTATATGGAAAACCAAAAATATTTCCATTACTTAAGCCTATATCATTTGGATTAAATCGCATACTCGATACTTTTTATAACTTTTGTGTTTAACATTTTATTGATATAATTCGGCTGTGCAAAAGAACTGGTATGAATTGCTTCGTTATAATATTGCAAATCTGCCATAAAGGGCACATCATTACCTGCAATGGTAGCAGAATCAACCATTGTCTGCTCAATAAAAGCAACATCATTCATGACTTGGGGATTACATCCCGTAATCTCAACCAAGATATGATTACCTAAAGACTGCATCAATTTTATTTTTTATATTATTTTAAGTTTATAATTTTTTACAAAAATCGGATATTACTTTTAATAATCTTACTTTTGGATGTGCGTTTTTTAGTCTTTATATTATTTTCAGCATTAATTAGTCTTTCGGCAACTCCCGGAAACTACTCTTACACTTTTGCCGTTTTAAAATACAACGGAGGTGGAGATTGGTACTCTAATCCAACTTCACTCCCCAACTTGGTAAAATACTGTAATACCTCTCTTGGAATGAACATCGACCCTGATGTTGCTAGCATAGAGGTGTCTAGCTCCGAATTATACAATTACCCTTTCATCCATATGACGGGGCATGGGAATGTAGTTTTTAATCAACAAGAAGCTGAAAATTTAAGGAATTATTTAATCAGCGGAGGGTTTCTTCATATTTCTGACAATTACGGAATGGATAAATTCGTTCGTCTTCAAATGAAAAAAGTGTTACCAGAATTAGATTTCATAGAACTTCCATACACCCATGCTATTTATCATCAAACCTATGATTTTAACAAAGGTCTTCCAAAAATACACGAGCATGATTCCAAGGCCCCACAGGGGTTCGGCCTTGTTTTTGAAGGCAGGTTAATTTGTTTTTACGATGTTGAATGTGACCTAGGAGATGGCTGGGAAGACGCTGAAGTTCATAATGACAGTGAAGAGGCGCGTCGAAAAGCACTGCAAATGGGCGCCAACATTGTACAGTTTATCACAATGGAAGTAAAGTAATAGACTAAGCTTTCATATGCTTTAAATTGACTGCATAAAGTATTTCAAAAAGAAACACCAGAAACAATGTAAAAACTATAGTTAATGTGGATATAATATTGGGCCATGGCATAACCATTATAGCAAGTGAAACTATTCCAATTTGCGCTAAAGTATATAGCCAAAATCCATTTCTTTTTAGATTAAACATCATAAAAACAGCGATTCCTTCGACCAGAAGAAAAATAAGATTCCCTAAATTACTGATACGAAGATTTTCCTTTGACGCTTCTAATACTTCGATGAACTCGTCACGGAGAAACATTTCATCCACATCATCGTAAATAGCAATGGCTTGGTCAATTTGCTCCATTTGTTTTTCTTCTGATGAGAGTGAATTAATCAGTGCTCCAAACACTCCCGAAGCGACATAAATCCAACTGAGAATAGCTAGTACAGTAATAAAAACTGGTCTCTTTCGAGGTGCTTCATTGTTAAATTCTTCATCGTCAAACACTTCTAACTCTTGATTTTCCATTGCCCAGTTTTTATTATTGCAAATGTAATCAAAGGATGCTAATCAGGCCACTTTGGTTCTTATCTTTTCCTACTTTATTTTCACCTATGCTTCAAGAGATACTTAGGAAACTCTAATCCCTTACTACCCTAATCTCTTCCGTAACTTCTCCATAACTCACCTTAAGAACAT
Source organism: uncultured Flavobacteriales bacterium (assembly GCA_963926405.1). Lineage (GTDB taxonomy): Bacteria > Bacteroidota > Bacteroidia > Flavobacteriales_D > Parvicellaceae > CALSMU01. Next base: position 1,715 of record CAWUXI010000041.1, on the reverse strand, counting down.
AGATTCCTTTGGCGTGTTTTTTAAGTGATATAATGTTGTTTGTAGTGGTTTCTAATAATCTTCCAGATAGATCATAAACACTGATATTAACAAGCCCATTATAACCCTTTATATCGATTGTAATTTGGTCGGATGTTGGGTTGGGGTATATCGTTAAGTTACTGTTAATAACATCTAATATCCCTGTGCATTCATCAACTACAATTGTTAAGGCATCTGTATTGGAACATCCATTTCCATCAACACCAGTTACATTATAAGTTGTAGTAACTGCAGCGCTAAATGCAACTCCATCCATCACTCCATTATCCCACGTGTATGAACTTGCCCCAGTACCTGATAATGTTACTTGACCGCCTTCACAAACTGTCTGGTCCATTCCTGCACCTACAGTTGGAAGTGGATTTATGGTTACATCTACTTGGTCTGTATTTTCACAACCATTTCCATCGGTTCCGGTTACCGTATACGTATTTGCAGCTAATGGTATAAAATGAACGCCATCCGTAATTCCATTATCCCAGGTATAACTTACCGCTCCGGAACCATTTAATATTGCTGAATCTCCAGTACATGCAGCAACATCTGTACCCGCACTAACTGTTGGCAGCGCATTTACAGTTACTTCAACCTGAGCACTATTAACACAACCATTTCCATCGGTACCTGTAACGGTATAAGTAGCTGTTGAAGTCGGTGTAAATGCTACACCATCTGAAACGCTATTGTCCCAAGTATATGAATTGGCACCAGAACCGGATATTGTTACCGAATTTCCGTCACAAACTGCTTGATCTGCTCCTGCATCTACGAGTGGTAAAGCATTTACACTAACAATTACTTCATCCGTGTTTTCACATCCATTCGCATCTGTACCCGTAACTGTGTAGGTTGTTGTATTTGTAACTGGAATAGGAACTCCATTCGAAACTCCATTATTCCATGCATAACTCACACCACCAGAACCTGAAAAAGTTACTGTATCGCCTGAACATATCGTTTGGTCTGCTCCTGCTGCTATAGTTGGTAGCGAATTTACGATTATATTTACCGTATCTGTATCTGTACATCCCAAACCATCAGTAGCAATCACTATATATTCACCACTAGAAGTTGGTGTAAAAGGAACTCCATTGATAACTCCGTTATCCCATGTATAAGAAATAGCTGGCGGACCAACTGTAATGGTATTGGTCATCCCGGAATGAAATTGGCAATTGTAATAGAAAGTACCTGAAGCAGTTGGAACCCATGTAATAGTTCCAGAAGAAGCACCGTTATTGGTTACAACAACTCCATTGGAGGTACCTGTACCTTGTGTTGCATTTATCCAAAATGGGTGACCCGGTGAATTCACATTAAAAATTAGTGTGTCGCCAAGGTTAATATTAATGGCAGGATCGGTACCCGGAAAATCTCCCACAAAAGTATAGTCGATGCTACTTGCAGCAGTTACATCCATCGTATAAGTATTTATAGTACTATTACCTGCATGCGTAAAAATACCGATAGGAACCGGACTCACTGCGGTAGAATTTAATGTTTCTCCATCCAGTGCATTGGGCCCGCTAAAGCTCCAGCTACTGAGCACAAATGTATTACCATCAGGTCCGGTTGAGCTGTTTCGATAAGCCCAGCCATCCAGGTATTCCCAAGGTTCTCCAGTGCCAGGTAAATTAATATCCCCAAATACATCGATTACATTACCTAGATGA
>CAWUXI010000040.1:0-9164 GCA_963926405.1 uncultured Flavobacteriales bacterium | reverse complement strand
GCTCTTCAGGATAGATTGAAAAATGAGAATGAAGTAACAACCGGTGATTTAGATACAAATACAACCGAAAAAGAAATTATAGATGAAAATAATGCTGTTGCGCATGAAGAAATAATAGATGCCACACGCTTAGCTATTGATTTGAATCTTATAGACAGTTTGGCTATGGAAGAAATTTTGGTAGAGTTTTCCGACACGTTGAGCAAGGATGATTCTATTGTAAATGAAGCGGTTTTAATTCCTGAAGATGCAACTGAAAAGTTTAAAAAATGGACCTTTTCTGTGTTTGGAGGACCGTCTCTGATAAATAAAAAGATTGCTGGTTTAACTGATGCTTACCTGGCAAAAAGAAAGGACGAAGAAGCTAATATCGTTTCACTGTCATATGGGTTAAGAATGAATTATAATTTTAGTGAAAAAATTAATGTTTCACTAGGAGCAAATAGTTTGACTTATGGAGAAGATGTTAATTATTCTACTATTTACAGTACATCAGAATCGATGGGTTCTGTATCTAAAGACAGTTCATACTTGGAGTATATATATACCGAAATTTTTGATACCATAAATGGTGGATATGATACATTGGTAACAACTTTAGTGATTGATACAACATTTATGGTAGACACAACTATAATTAATGTTAACGCAACTAATTATGCAGGAAAAAATAGATTTACCTATTTGCAAATCCCTATCATGTTTGGATATAAATTCACCTTTAATAAGCTAAGTGTAAATATGAGGCTTGGCGGATCTTATGGAATACTGATAAAGAATTCGGGAAGTTATGTCGACAATAGCATAAGTAACATTGAGCTACCTAACCTTAGAAAAACCATGATTAATATGGTTGCTTCTGCAACAATAGGTTACCAGCTGAAAAAGATGAATGTGTTTATAGAACCTAAATTTAGATTAAATAGTGGGTCAATAATAACCCATCCGGAAATTGAGCAACACTACACTTCTATAGGTTGTAACTTTGGACTATCATTTGATTTTTAAGTATAGTCATTGCATTTTAACACAATTTTTTAGCATCCATAGTTTGATTTTTAAAAAGGAACTTTATATTTGCGCTCTCTTAGAGAGAAATTGTCCCATGGTGTAACTGGCAACACGTCTGTTTTTGGTACAGAAGAGTCCAGGTTCGAGCCCTGGTGGGACAACATAAAAAGCCTTGTAATCATTAGATTGCAAGGCTTTTCTTTTTTCTAGTAACAATATAGAAACAAAGTATCGTTGGCCTTTTCACTTCATTTGATTCAAAATCTTGAGTCTCCCTGAAACAAAATTTATCTATTTGATATTAAGATACACTAAAATGTATCTTATGGATTTATTAAAAATTTACCCCTTAAGGCAGACGACATTAAATACTACTGTTTATGTTGTTTTTAACGGAATAGCGGCTGGATGCTATTATTTGTATTCTGATGCCGAAGAGGCCGCTTGGGATTCGGATGAACCCGTTCAAATGTACAAATCAATGTTTAGTGCTAAGAGTGCTTTAACAAGGTTCAAAAAGATTAAATAAAAGTCGAACTAACTCTCTGCTACTTTGAATGCGAGGGTCTTGAGCTCCTGTTCAGCCCTCGATATTCCATATTTAGTCGCGACATCTTTCCATGTACAAACCACTGTTTTAATTTGGGTGATTATTTCTTTTGCCTGTTCTTCGGTTAGTCTAAAAAATTCACATACTTCTAATGCCAAGTCCAAATTGAGAGAATTGTCTTCGTCCGAAATGTTTAGTTTCAGCCCCGTTCCAGTTTCAACAGGATTGATGTCGTAAGCCGGTGAAAGAATCCATCCTCCGTTAGTTAATATAAAACCATGATTTCTAAGGTGATCATCGGTGTTAGTTACACAAATACTGAATACTATTCTTCGCCACAATTGTTCAAGATCATGGTCCACGTTGGCCCCATGGTTTTGAATAAACTCTACCAGCTCCAAGTAACTGGCCCCATCTGAGTGGTCCTGTCCATCTGTGTAACCCAACATGGTCATGGCAGAAGCGAAATGTACCCGAGTGTCGTTATTTGTCCGGTCAAACCTTTTGGTCAAAAAAGTATAATAATCAGAAGAGAATTTTTGAGCTTTGGATTCAGCCATGTTTATCCCAGAAGCAATAGCTAATTCGTAAGTAACAATCTCCCAACCTCCAATATCGCCCTGATCATTAAGACTTGGGAATTTCGCTATCCATAGACCTCCATCACTATCTACGATACTGGCTTTCGGCCTTGCGCCTCCTAATGAAGCTCCAGGAGCGATTAGCATACTTAACCACTTAAGATACTCTGGATCCTCTATCACATCATCTTCTTCTAATCGCAAACTTACTTGCTCCAATTCTCTTAATGATGTCCAGGGTGGACTTGCCATGTCTCTATTGTCATTTAGGAATGGTCCATCTTCTAGTTTGAAGCGAAGAGCTCCCATTCTATAACCATCATATACCCCAAGAAGGTAGTCTGTTTCAAAAAGCTTTTGCTCCTCTCTTCCTTCGATTCGGGCCAGTGCTGCCTCACGTCTTCGCATTAAAATCCGCCCCCAACGATCAGGTGATGAATCCAGAAACATTCCAAAACTTTCTTGATCCTCGTTTAAGTAGTGGAGACCTGAATACATTTGTAAATTTGGATCCAAGAGCTGAGACGGCCCATTCTCCAACCATTCACCGTTGTATTCAAAGGAAAATATCTCTTTCCCTTTCAACCTGTCAGAATGCAATACCCCCATTAGGAATGGGTTTTCCATTCCTTGCCAGTGTGCAGATACACTAATAGATCTTTTATTGTCTTGCTTCGCCATTACTTATCTTTTCGTTTCGGTGCTCTTTCTCCTGTACTAATATTGGCATCCTGTAGTTTTCGGCCTAGCTCATCGTCTTTGGCAAGAAGCAGGAAATCTTTCTCTAAACCAAGCACTTGTAATACCAACAAGTACGACCCCATACTTACGGTAGGAGATCCTTTTTCAATAGCAGTTAATGTAGGTCTGCTAATGTTAGCGCGCTCAGCTACCTGTTCAGAACTAAGCTTCCTTCTCAATCGAGCGAGCTTAATATTTTCCCCCATCTCGGTAAGAATTCGCTTGGTTTTAGGTAATATCACAATCTTCTTTTTCGTCATAACACTAAATATGTTTTACAAATATAGCCTTTTTTGTAAAGTATATTTAACATTATGTCTATTTTTTTTTTAGGTTAGGGATTACAGATTCAAATATACATCTGCAATCTGTTCCTGTGTAATGCCGATATACCTTCTTGTAATCGATGTGTTCGAATGCCCGAAAATATCTGACAGGTAGATGAGCGCTCGCTCTGATTGACCATCCATTTCGTAAATTCGCTTACCGAAAGTTTTGCGCAAAGTGTGCGAACTTGGATTCTGAACGCGGACAGAATATTTCGCGAAAATTACTTTCAGGCATCTGTTGATGTAGCTGACAGATAGAGCACCGCCCCATCGATTAGCGAAAACAAATTGGTTTCGATCGATCGATTCGCTCGCGCAATAGTGAATCGCTTCTTTTACTTTATCGTTGATTGCGATCTTTCGCGACTTTCTAGTTTTCGATTCGACAATGATTAATTCGTCTTTTTCGAAAACATCTTTCCACTTGATCGAAAGTAAATCGCTGATGCGTAATCCGAAATAAGATCCTATTGTAATCAAAAGATAATCGCGATGATAGTCATCGCGCTTTAATCGATCCGTTAATCCAATCATGGAATTCCAATCCATTCCAGAAGTCGTTGTTGGTCCTAGGCTCATAATATTCGTTTTACCGAGTATAGCCGAAATTAGGGTCCTATTGTTCCACTTCGGAGTATTCAGTGGTGTTGAGGTATAACTAGCTGAATTAGAAGATGATATTCCGAAGTGAAAATCAGGTTTGTGAAATTGATTGCCAAATTTAGGGCCTGGTGGGACAACATAAAAAATCACAAGCCTTTTGTAAATCAAGCATTTGCAAAAGGCTTGTGCTATGCTTGTTGTTGAAATATATAATGATTATTACTTAAACATCTCCTTATCCTTTATGTTTTCTTTTTCCTTTTTATAATAGAATTTGGTTTCGCATTAATAGATTAAACACTTTTAGTCCAATTTCCTATTTGGTCATATTCTTCCTTGTTTGTCCATCAATAATATAAATTACCACCTGAATTATATTTTATTCTTTTTCCAAATATTATTTTATCGGGTAGCGTGTAAATATATAATTATCAAATTGTTGTTTATTAATGGCAACCTTCCTAAGGTTATCCGTTCTAGCGTTAATAGTTAAAAATGCTTTATTTAAGTCTAAAAAAAATACTTATCTTTTTTCTTTTTACAAAGACAGAGATTCTCTTTATTTTTGCTTAAATACTTTAACATAATTAAACCTACATAATATGAAAATTACGATTTCTATCTTAATCCTATTTCTATCTACACTCTCTTTTGCACAGAGTTGGACAACAGAAGAAAAAGCTGTTTTAACAAAATATAACCTTTCTGAAAATGACCATAGGGGTATTGAGTTTGTTACTGATTCAAATACTAATTTAAGCTTTAAAACTTTAAACGATGCCCTTACTTATTTTTTAGAGAATAAGAATGTCAAGGATTTAACACGCATTTATGTGTCCAACTATCCTGAAATGCAACAATTAGACGGTGCGACTATCGATATAAAAGAAATCGTTCAACATTATATACTTACTAATAGCTTAAATTAATCTACTATGGTTAATAAATTTATTTTATTTACTCTTTTCGGCATTTTGGGCTTTACAGCATTTGCACAGCCCAATAACACAACAAGTATTGATTGTAATTTACCCGACAGTTTTACTCTTGGAGCAGGAGGTTATACTGGGTGTGCGGCGACAAATGCTTCGTTAAATGATTTTGATTGTAATGGAACTGGAGATGTAGGTTTTTCTGTTGAAAACTCCGTGTGGTTTGATTTCTGTAACAATACCGGAGCAACGATCACAATGGATTTCACTGTTTTTGAAGTGAATAACAACTGTAATGTCCAAGGTGCTGTTTTTGTAGGGACAAGCTCTAGTAATGCCGTAGGAAATGGTTTACAGGATCAATATACGAGTAATCCAGGCGGTGCAGCAAACGGTTTTACAATAACTGCAACTATTCCAGATGGAGAATGTGCATATATAGTCGTTGATGGTTACGCTGGAGCCACGTGTTCAGCCTTAACTATAAATGCAGATTGCCCTTGCCTTCCACCGGTTGTTTCGGCTAGCGGATCCCCAACAACTATTTGCCCAGGGGCAACAAGTACCCTGGCAGCTAGTGGAGCAACTACGTACGCATGGAACAACGGAGCAGGAACAGGCTCTTCAGTTGACGTAGCGCCAACATCAACTACAACATATACCGTTACCGGAACTACAGATGGTTGTGATGCTGTGGCAACAGTTACAATTACTGTTGCTGTTCCCGAATTACCAGATGCTGGACCAGATCTAACTGGGTGTGATGGAGATGTATTTACTATAGGCGCTGATCCTATATATAATAATGAGGGTTCTGATTACTCATGGGACAATGGGGCTGGATCAGGCACACTCGATTTTAGTGGGGGAGGTCAAGATAACGGAACGGCTGTTGTTTCACCTTCGACTACTACTACATATACTGTAACAATTATAGATATTAATGGCTGTACGGGTATAGATGACATGACCATTGCAATAACACTCCCGGTAACGCCTACTTTTGATCCTATTACGCCTGTTTGTCAGAATGATCCAAATCCAACTTTAGCAACAACTTCTTTGAACGGTTTTACTGGAACATGGGCACCGGCTATTAATACTGCCACATTAGGAACAACAACCTATACATTTACACCAACTGCTGGACAGTGCGCGACAACAGCAACGTTAGACGTGTTTATTAGTCCTATACCAACAGCAACAATATCGGGAAACAATGGACCTATTTGTGCTGGAGAAGATGCTGTATTTACTGTTACAGGTACTGTCGGCGCTGTTGTAAATTATAATATCAATGGAACTGCCGGAACGGTAACTTTAACTGGGGGAACAACAGATCTTACAGTTGTTACAGCAAGTGCTGATCAAACATTGACGCTTGAACTTGTTGATGATGGAACTTGTTTTGACCCTTTAATAGAACTTGTTATCGTAACGGTTAATCCAACTCCTACTATTTTTGTTGCTGGAAACATTCCTACTTCTTGCAATGGTACCGATGGAACGCTTGATGTTACAGGAAGTAGTACTGGAACAGTTTCTCTTGAATGGAGTGGAACAGCAACAGGCACTCAGTCAACTACTTTACCTTTTTCTATTACCGGATTAGCTTCTGGCACATATGATGTCTTTTATACCGATGATGCTTCAAGTTGTGTTTCTGCGACTGAACAAGTTGTGTTAAATAATCCAGGAGCACCTATTATTAATGGAATCATACCATACACTTCTTGTGCTATTGATTATATCCTTCCGACTATTACTGGAAGCACTCTTACTGGTGGTCAAACGTATTATGACGCACCTGGTGGACCTGGCGGAGGAGGAACCGTTTTCGCTGAAGGGGCAATTATTACATCATCAATGACACTTTATGCATATGATGCTAACGGGGTCTGTTCTGCAGAAGTAATTCTTACCATTACAATAAACCCTCTTCCTCTTGTTATAGCCTTTAACGCTGGCCCTTTCTGTGAAGATGAAGTAATTACTTTAGATGAAACTGGAGCTGCAGCTACATCGTGGACTTGGAGTTCTGACGGAGCCGCTACTATTACTAACCTTACGGATCAAGCACCGGTAATTACAAATGCCGTCAATGGAGAAACATTCACCGTAACAGCAACGGATGCTAACAATTGTGTAAATACTGCACAAACAACTGTGGTGATCAACCCATTGCCTACCGTATCAATTACAGCTAATAATGGACCTCTATGTGAGGGAGAAAACGCAACTTTTACTTTAACCGGAACTGATGGTGCTGATGTATCATATACTTTAAATGGAACACCAGCAACAGCTATATTGACTGCAGGCACAGCAACAATTACTGCTACTGCAGCAACTGTTGATCAAGTGCTTCTTCTTCAATCAATAACTGATGGAACATGTGCAGCTACATTAATTGAAACATTAGCTATAATAGTAAATCCAGCACCAATACAAACACTTGCAGGATTTGACCCTTCAACTTGTAATGGAACAGATGGAACTATAGACGTAATGGGAAGTAGCACAAACTCTGTAACTATTTCATGGTCTGGAACTGCGGCAGGAACAAACACTGCTCCTTTGCCATACACAATAACTGGACTTGCTTCTGGAACTTACGATGTGTTTTACACTGATGATGTAACAGGGTGTTTTTCTGCACCAGTACAAATTGTCTTAAACAACCCTGGGGCACCGATTATTGATCCGATAACAGCATTCATTTCTTGTGCTATTGATTATATTGTTCCGGCTATTACTGGAACCAACCTTACAGGAAACCAGGCAATTTATGATGCACCAGGTGGACCAGCTGGAGGTGGAAGTTTAGTGATGACTGGAACTGTAATTTCTGCTTCAACAACTCTTTATGCTTATGATGAAAATGGCGCTTGTGCTTCTGATGTAATTATAAACATTACAATTAACCCTTTACCTAACTCTGGAAATAATGGCGCGACTATTTTTTGTCCTACCGATACTCCATCAGATTTAACAGGGCAATTAGTTGGAACCTTTGATGTCGGAGGAACTTGGACACCAGTATTTAACTCTGGAAATAACTTTTTTGATCCAGCAATTGATCCAGCCGGGACTTATGCTTATACTGTAATAAACAGTTGTGGAACGAGCACAACAGATGTGATTGTTACCATTACAGCAAATCCAAATGCTGGAACTAATGGCAATACAACTTTATGTGACACTGATCCATCTGTTGATTTATTCGGCTTACTTGGTGGCACACCAAACACTGGAGGAGTTTGGTCACCAGCCCTTCCTTCTGGTTCTGGAGTTTATAATCCAGCGGTCGATGCCGGTGGATCTTACACTTATTCGATCACAACTTCTTGCGGAACATTCTCTTCGATTGTTGATGTAACATTAAACGTTTCTGATGATGCTACCTTTAGTTATTCAGCGGGCGTATACTGCCTAAATGCCGCAAATCCACTTGCTTCTATAAATGGTACAAATGGGGGTGTGTTTACTATTTCTTCAGGGGGAGTAATAAATAATACAAATGGAGCTATTGATATAGCTGGTTCTGGAGCCGGAACGTTCGGTATAACCTATAGCACATCTGGTCCTTGTCCTGATGTTTTTGTTTTAACAGTCACTATTCTTGATGTAATCGACCCGACAATAACCATTGTAGGGCCATTCTGTTCTTATGATGTCCCTGTTATCCTGCAGGCTTCTCAATCTGGAGGAGTATGGTCAGGAACAGGAGTTAATCCGGTAACAGGGGAGTTTAATCCTTCATTAGCAGTCTATGGTTTAAATGATATAACCTACACAATTAATGGCTCTTGTATTGCTTTTAGCACTATTCAAATTGAAGTAATACCTGCGCCTATTGTTTCTACAATAGCAGATACAACAATCCTGAATGGTGCCTCTGTAAATTTAATCACGACAGGAAACGCGAGCGCCTACAGCTGGACCCCTGGAGCAACCCTGATTTGCGATGACTGCCAAAACCCAATTGCCACTCCTGATATAACTACCACTTATACAGTTAGTGTTGAAGAAAATGGTTGTGTTGCAAGTGATCAAGTAACGATTACAATTGATTATGAAATAATCATATATGTTCCCAATGCTTTCACTCCAAATGGGGACGGAAAGAACGATATTTTCTTCCCTATCATTAGTGGTATTGACACAGATGAATATAAATTATTAATTTTTAACAGGTGGGGAGAATTAATCTTCGAAACTTCTCACCCATCTGAAGGATGGGATGGCACATATAAAGGACTTATGTCTCAGCAGGATGTTTATGTTTGGAAAATATATTGCAAAGAGGTTTCCACCATCCAGAATCATCAATATATAGGCCATGTAACATTAATTAAGTAAGTCTATATTGTTATTCGTCTCTTTTTTATGCTTGTTGTTGAAATATATAATGATT
>CAWUXI010000039.1:0-18738 GCA_963926405.1 uncultured Flavobacteriales bacterium | reverse complement strand
CTGATTTATGAAACAACTGAATAATGTAGTCTTTTTCATCATCTTTATACAATTCTGATATTGGGCAAAATTCGGCCGAGTCTTCTTCAAATGACTTTAGAGTTTTAAGCACCATTGAACAGATGTGATCCATATCATCTTGCCAGTAAATACTTCTATCTTCAAAGAAATTATGCATCAATTCGAAATTGCAAATCTCTTTTTTAAATAACTGTATTATGAAATTTTTATCCGATTTATAATCAGAAGACTCTTTCTGCATATAATCTAAAAACATATCCGTTCCACTCAAATAAATAAACATTTTCTTGAGCATATCCTGTTCTACATCACCTACCCAATTGATGGATGTTTTTTCTGATGCTTTTTTCAAAGAAATATTTCCTCTAAGTTGCGCAATTAACTTATTGTCAACAAATCGCATATTTGGGTTTAAATTTTCCTCCGTTGGAATTCTTTTTCTTTTCGCATCTTCGATTCGGATATTTGCAAAATTTGAAAGATCATCAAATATTAACAAAAAGTAGATATACATATCATACATCTTATTAACACTGTGCAATAACTCTTTTTCCCCTGCAACTATATTTTCATTTTTGGATAATGAATATGCGTACAACGCTTGTAGTACTTTAATTCTTAAATGTCTTCTATTTAACATTATTTCTTGACCTTTTTCAAACTTGCTATTCTCTCTTCCGCCATTTTATTAGCAGCCAAATAAGAAGGTATACCCTCATCTCTTGACTTTGTAATAATCGCTATCGTTGTATGGTAAATATTTTCAGCCATTGACATGACTTTTTCATTATCTATGTTGTAAACTTCTCCTGCACAATTCATAACTCCGCCAGCATTTATCAAATAATCGGGTGCATAAATCATCCCCATTTCAATTACCTTCGCACCATGCACTGACTCATTCGCTAACTGATTATTAGCAGCCCCAGCGATAATTGAACATTTTAATCTTCTCAAAGTATCATCATTCACTGTTGCCCCTAGAGCACAAGGAGCATAAATATCCATATCAATGTCATAGATGGCATCCAATCCAACAACAATAGCTCCATATTCCTTTGAAACTCTACGCAATGTTTCTTCGTGAATATCAGAAATATAAATTTCAGCTCCTTCCTTTTGTAAATGTCCTACTAAATATTCTCCAACATGACCTACACCTTGTACAGCAATTTTCTTTCCTGCTAATGAATCAGATCCAAACTGAATTTTAGCACTAGCTTTCATTCCCATATATACACCATAGGCAGTAACTGGAGATGGATCCCCACTCTTTCCAGGCAAACCTGCAACATGTTTTGTTTCCATAGAAACCCACGACATATCTTGAGGAGAGATGCCAACATCTTCTGCAGTAATATATTTTCCTCCTAGTGAATCAACAAATTGCCCAAATCTTCTCATAAGAGCCTCGGATTTGTCCTTTCTTGAATCACCAATTATTACAGCTTTTCCTCCTCCTAAATCAAGACCCGATATTGCGTTCTTATAAGTCATACCTCTTGAAAGGCGAAGAACATCATTTAATGCTTCTTCATCAGAAGCATAATTCCACATTCGTGTCCCTCCCAAAGATGGACCACAAACAGTATTATGAATAGCAATTATTGCTTTTAATCCAACTTCCTGGTCCTGACAAAATAACACTTGTTCATGACCCATGCTTTGCATTGCGATAAAACACTTGAACCAGCTGTTATAACTCCTGAAATATCTTTCACTTCCATTTTGCTTATATTACGCTATGAATAATTACTTTTGCTCCTCCAAATCTAGGAAGGACAAAAATAGCATAAACAAGTGAAAGAAACCATTTGTTTTATTAAATAATTAAGTTGACTTTTTTTCATTGTTTATCTACTAAAAAGAGGAGTTTAACGACTGTATTAGAGAAGTAATAAATGAAAGAATTAGCATACTTAAATAAATATTTATTCAAATATAAAGGACGATTACTTTTAGGCACCCTTTTCATTATTGTTTCCAATATATTTATTGTGCTAATGCCGGAGATATTAAAAGACGCTACCAATTCAATCAAACGTGTTTTAGACAATATTGAAAGCTATACTTCTGAAGATATTGCATCTATAGCAATTAACCTAGGTCTTCTGTTCATGTTATATGCTTTATCAAACGGAGTATTTCTATTCTTGACTAGACAAACCATAATTATCATGTCACGATTAATTGAATATGATTTAAAAAATGAAATCTACGATAAATACCAAAGGCTCAGCATGTCTTTTTACAAACGCAATAACACAGGTGATCTAATGAATAGAATTAGTGAAGATGTTGGCAAGGTTAGAATGTATCTTGGGCCCGCTATAATGTACACAATTAATGTAGTTGTATTAATTATTATGGTCGTGTCATTCATGATAAAAATCAGCCCTCTATTAACTTTATATGTGTTGATTCCATTACCAATAATGTCGCTTCTCGTTTACAAGGTAAGTTATCGAATCAACAAAAAAAGTGAAGTAACCCAAATCCAGCAGTCAAAATTATCCACTTTCGTGCAAGAAACTTTTTCAGGAATTAGAGTTCTTAAAGCTTATAACAGAGAATATTTTTTTAAAAATGAATTTGAGCAAGAGAGTAGGAATTATAAAATGGCGTCATTAAATCTAGCTAAAACAAACGCATTATTTATTCCTGTAATAGTTTCTCTTATTGGACTGAGCACCGTAATTATTGTTTATTTCGGTGGATTAAAATCCATAAATGGTGAATTAAGTATTGGTGAGATTTTACAATTCATTTTCTACATTAACATGCTTACTTGGCCAATTGCATCAATAGGTTGGGTAACATCACTAATACAACGAGCAGCTGCATCTCAAAAAAGAGTAAACGAATTCCTTCAAGAAAACCCAGAAATTACTGACCAGGAAAATTCTATTGAATTCAAAAGCGGGAAAATTATTTTTGACAATGTTTGTTTTACCTATTCCAACACTAATACAGAAGCTTTAAAAAATGTATCCTTTGAAATTGAAAAAGGAAAAACATTAGCTATAACAGGAAAAACAGGTTCAGGAAAATCTACGTTAGCCAATCTTATATGCCGCTTATTTGACGTTTCTACTGGAGAAGTTTCTATTAATGGAATGAACGTGAAAAGTATTCAAAAAAAATCTCTTCGGACTAACATTGGTTACGTCCCACAAGAAGTCTTTCTGTTTTCTGATACAATAGCCAACAATATAGCTTTTGGAAATAAATCAGGTAAATCGAATAATAATGAAGTCGAAATTGCGGCCAAAAAAGCTGCCGTATATGATAACATAATTCAATTCGAACAAGGTTTTGACACAGTTATTGGAGAACGAGGAATTACCTTATCCGGTGGTCAAAAGCAACGTATTTCGATTGCGAGGGCAATAGTCAATAACCCTGAAATTTTAATTTTTGATGACTGCCTATCTGCGGTGGATACAAAGACGGAAGAAGCTATACTCTCTAATTTAAAGGAGATAATGAACAACAAGACATCAATAATTATCAGTCATCGAATTTCTTCCATTAAAAATGCTGATTACATTATTGTGTTGGACAATGGGTTTATTTCTGAAAAAGGAACACATTCTGAACTCATTAACAATAAGGGATATTATTCAACAACGTTTAAAAAACAACTACTTGAGGAAAAATCGAATTGAGATATTGTTTCGATAAGCTGCCATTATTTAGCGTTTAAACACTTGATTACTGCGCATTAATATCTCTTTATTTTTTGATGCTACGCAAATAAGCTTAATTTTGTTAGTAATAACTCATATTTCAATAATGGAAGAAGGAAAGGAACAAGAAAGTTATAGAGATGAAATATTTTCAAAATCTGTAAGAGCAGGTAAAAGAACTTATTTTTTCGATGTAAAATCGACAAAAGGAAAAGACCTTTATTTAACAATTACCGAAAGTAAAAAAAGGTTTAATGATGATGGAAAATTCTTTTTCGAAAAACATAAATTGTTTTTGTATAAGGAAGATTTTGACAAGTTCGAAGAAGGTTTTAGAGAAGCACTAGAAGCTATCTCAACACTAAAAGGATCTGGAGAATACCCAAATCTAAAAAGTGATGATTTTAATGAAAATAGTGAAGAGTCAAAACCTGAAAACAGTAGCGGAGGGTTTACCGATGTCAGCTTTGATGATTTATAATTAATTTAAACATATGTTTTAAAAAAAACGGAGGTATTTACCCTCCGTTTTTTTTTACTATTTCTTATTTATACTGGCCAAACTATCGTGTCCTCATCTTTGAACAGAGGCCAAAACTGAATTTCCGTCAATATTCCATCTTCAAACCAAAGATTCATACTACTATCTTCAAAGCCAAGAACACTTACACCTCCGTCCTCTCCTTCAGACATCTCTTCATGAAACGACTCTCCCAGATCCATGCCTTTAACTTGTTCTTCCACAAACTCAACATCTTTTCCTATCAAACTTACGCCTTCTAATAAATAGGATTCATCGCTTACAGCAATTGTAACCAATCTAGAATCCGCATCAAAAGACATTGACATATCATAATCATCGTAGTGCCAATTTTCCCCTTCATCTTCATCTTCGTTTTTTTCAGCTTCTGAGGGATTTCCTAATTCCTCTTCAACATCAGTAGTGCAGATACCGAATTTCAAATTACCTAAACCTACTCCTTTCTTTATATTTTTCATTTCCATTAATTTCGATTTTACGACCTCCATATTAATATTTTAAAAATGTTTGTACTTGCTCCGATATTTTTTTAAATGCATCGGCATCATTTATTTTATCATCATCTAATAATGACTCTATAGATGATAATTTTGGTTTATTTGAAAACACCTCAACTTTGAGGTAATGCAGTATATTTGTAAACTGATCTAATGGCCGAAGAGCCCCAGCATGACCAGATGAAATCCCTACTAAAGCCGCTTTTTTGTAATAAAAATATTCTGGAGGAACAGAATCTATAAATGATTTTAATACCCCTGGAAAACCACCATTATATTCTGGAATTACAAAAACAAAACGGTTAGAGGCTTTGATGTAATTTTCAACAACAAACTTAAATTCATCCGATTTATCGCCATTAATTTGATCATACGCGAAACTTTTTGGCAAATCTTTTAAATAAAGAACTGCTACTTGTTCTTCTTCTTTTTTAATTAACTGTTCATAAATCTTTGAAATAATAGAACTATTACTATTCTCTCTATTTGTTCCGCAAATTACAGTAGTCATTAGGTGTTTAGTTATTAACAATGCAATACCTCATTTTTGACTTACCAATCTCTTAGTTTATTGGATATTGATTGTAGTTAAGTACGCAAATCTAATTCAAAAATGTTTATAAACGAATAGACTGGCAACCAATAAACAGAAAAGTGTGTATAAAACAATTGATGTTTTGGTAAATTTTATAAGTATCCTTTCTATTTTTACAATGACTGAAATACATTTAGATGTATAGTCATATTTTATAACAATTTAGTTAATGGGAAAAGTTATTGCAATAGCAAATCAAAAAGGTGGAGTAGGTAAAACCACAACGGCAATTAACCTTGCAGCCTGTTTGGGAGTGCTTGATAAAAAAACATTATTAATAGATGCTGACCCGCAGGCGAACTCTACCTCCGGAGTTGGTATAGACAGTCAGAATGTAAGCAATAGCATTTATAATTGTCTGATTAATGGAGAAGACCCAGCTGTATTAATTAGTAAAACCAACAGTCCGAATTTGGACATACTTCCTGCACATATTGATTTAGTTGGAGCAGAAATCGAAATGATAAACCTTCCTGAACGAGAGTACATTATGAAAAATGCTATCGCAGGTATTAAGGAAGATTACGATTATATTATAATTGATTGCTCCCCTTCTTTAGGATTAATTACTTTAAATGCATTAACTGCAGCGGATTCTATGATCATACCTGTACAATGTGAATATTTTGCATTAGAAGGGTTAGGTAAACTATTAAATACTATTAAGATTGTTCAAACAAGGCTGAATCCAGAACTAGATATCGAAGGAATTTTGCTGACGATGTATGACACGCGTTTACGTTTAGCTAATCAGGTTGTTGAAGAAGTAAAAATGCATTTCCAACAATTAGTTTTTAACACTTTAATTCACAGAAACACGACACTAGGAGAAGCTCCTAGCCATGGTGAAACAATAATAATGCATGATGCAAGCAGTAAAGGAGCTATAAACTACCTTAACTTAGCGAAAGAAATTTTATTAAAAAACACGCTTTCTAAGTTAATGGAAATGGAAAAAATTGCTACAGATGAACACTAAAAAGCCTGCTTTAGGCAGAGGGTTAAGTGCATTATTAGAAAATGCCAACACAGATATTACTTCTACAAGAAGTGATGATTCTAGAAACCTTCCTACTGCTGGATCTATTGCATCCATTTTAATAAACCAAATAGAAGCCAATCCTTTTCAACCCAGAACACATTTCGAAAAAGAAGCTTTGGTGGACCTAACCAACTCAATAAAAGAGCATGGTATTATTCAACCTATTACGGTTCGTAAAATCGGATATGACAAATACCAAATCATCTCAGGAGAAAGAAGATTCAAAGCTTCTCAAATAGCAGGTCTAAAAGAAATACCCGTGTATGTTAGAATTGCAAATGATCAAACAATGTTAGAAATGGCTATTGTTGAGAATATGCAACGTCAGGATCTGAACCCTATTGAAATTTCTTTAAGTTACCAGCGATTAATTGATGAATGTAATCTTACGCAAGAAAAATTAAGTGAGCGTATTGGAAAAAGTAGATCTGCTGTCACAAATTTCCTGCGCCTATTAAATCTTCCGAGTGCAGTTCAAGCAGGTTTGCGCGATGCCAAAATTACAATGGGACATGCTAAGGCGCTGCTTTCCTTTAAAACAGAAAAAGAAGTACTAGCAGCTTATAATGATATTTTAGATAACAACCTTTCGGTAAGAGGTATTGAAGAAAAAACAAAGACTGCTAAATCTTTCTCGTCAAAAATATTAAGTACTTCTACTCTTTCTTTATCTGAAAAGAAAGTACAAGATGATTTATCATTTCATTTTAGTAGTAAGATAAAAATAGCAAAGAGCAATAATGGGAAAGGAAAAATCGTTATACCCTTTGATGATGAAGAACACCTTAAACGCATTTTAGAACTTTTAGACTAAAACATTGTTTTAAAGTCGAATTAGCAAGTTAAAAAATGATTCTTTCACCGCATAACTTCACTGCCTTATCAAACCTTTTCAATAGCTATTATTTTCAAAAAAAAACTTGTTTCATGCAGAAAAAATTCAATCTCACATTTTATAAATAAACGGCAAAACAACTTCTAAAATGAATCGATTTGCTTTTATAGCAATTATAACGCTTTTTTCTTTTGTATCCCATAGCCAAAAGGAAAGTGCTAACATCAGTATTGACTCAAGCCATTCACCAAAAAAGGCTACTATGATGTCTGCGACGATACCTGGACTCGGGCAAATCTATAATGACATTAAAAAACCTGAAGGCTTTAAATCTAGGCTTTGGTGGAAGTTACCTTTAATTTACGGAGGAATCGGAGCCAGTATTTACTTTGTTATTCAAAATCAAAAATCCTATACGTTTTACCGAAATGAACGACTTGATTTACAAAATGACGTAAGCAGTCTGTATAGCATTAGCGGATATTCAGACTCTCAGCTAAAGTCTATTACCGACCAATATTCAAGATGGAGGGATTTATCCATTGTTGCAGTTCTTGGAGTATATGTGCTAAATATTGTAGATGCAAATGTTTCGGGTAATCTACTTCATTTTGACAGCAGTGATGATTTATCAATTATAGTTCAGCCAAAAGTATTTTATCTGAATCAATCATCTGCAACAGGGGCATCATTATCCATTCATTTCAAGAATAAAGGAATAAGAAACGATTATTTACCAAATAATTTTTAATTTGGCCTTCTCAATAATGAGCATGTAGCTTTATGGAAAAATACGATTTATGTGTAATAGGTGCAGGACCAGCAGGGTATGCCGCTGCCATGCGTGCGTTAGATTTTGGAAAAAGAGTCGTTCTTATTGAAAAACAAAAGGTTGGTGGAGCTGGTCTCTATAAAGGAGCTCTTTCATCTAAAACTTTATGGGAACTTTCTCAAAAAGTAAAAGCAGTTAATGAGAGTATTGTATCCGTTGGTAGAAAGAAGCTTGAAGTTACCTGGGAAGAAATAAATAAAACAGTAAACGAGGCAATTTTTGATAGAAAATTTCAATATTCCTGTCATATAAAATTATTAGAAGCTGAATCCATGAATAGAACCTTTAAATACGAAAGAGGTCTTGGATCATTTGTAGATAATCATGTGATAGAAATCTCCAAAGACAATGGTAAGAAAAAACAGATATACGCTAAAAATACAATAATTGCAATTGGAAGTAAACCGCGTTTATTACCAGGCGTTGATGTCGATGAAAAGATTATCATGACAAGTGATGGTATTCATGAAATTGACGATTTTCCAAAAAGTTTAGTTATAGTTGGTGCCGGGGTAATAGGTTGTGAATTTGCTACCATTTTTTCAAATTTTGGTAAAACAAAAGTTCATCTAATAGACAGGGCCGATAAAGTACTTCCTTTTGAAGATGATGATATTTCTGGAATGATTGAAAATAACTTAGCCAAGAATGGTGTTATTGTTCATCATAGAGCTACCTTGGAAAGACTTGAAAAGAAAGACGGTGAAGTCGAATATGAACTTTCATACCCAGATGGGAGTAGAGAAGTTATTCGTGTTGAGAAAGCACTGCTATCAGTTGGGAGAGTTTTAAATTCAGATTCTCTTAAAATGGAAAACGCAGGTGTTTCTATGAGCAAAAGAGGTGTTCATATTGGAGATGATGATACGCAAACAAACGTTCCAAACATCTACGCTTGTGGAGATGCAAGTGGTCATCTTGCGCTTTATAATATTGCAGAACTCGAAGGAAGGCATGCAGTAGAAAGAATATTCGATGGTAAAAAAACGCTTCTTTCTTACGATAATGTTAGTACAATAATGTTTTTGCAACCTGAAGTCGCATCTGTTGGAATGAATGAGAAACAATGCCTAGAAAAAAACATTGACGTAAAAGTTGTAAAGATTGATTATTCCTGTATTGCAAGAGCTATTGCCATGCGCAAAACTGAAGGATTCTTCAAAATAATTGTCACCAACGATAAGGAAATGAAAATATTAGGAATGCGCGCTATCGGGGAGCATGCTTCTAGTGCTATTCAAGCAGTGGCTTTATTGATGAAGATGGATAAAGGTATTGAGGAATTAGCGGAAATGATCTACCCACACCCTTCTATTGTTGAAGGGATTCAAGAATGTGTCAGAATGCTCTTAAATAAATCAATCTTTAAGTCATCTGTATTTAAAGATAAACTAAAATGCTATAGCTGTGTTGATGGAGTCTGCACTCCGCTTCAAAGACTCTAAATTACTCCTGAAAAAGATATAAATACGTATTTTTATTGTAAAATAAGTTCTGCCGAAAATGCATTACTTTTAACCTATTCTATACCTAAAATAAATATTTAAGGAGTAGTACTGCCCTGACTAGTTGTTTCTCCTTTTGAACAACGAACTACAGCTTTTACATCTCCTATTCCAAAAAACTTTACATTATTATGATTTGTGGATAATATCATTTCTTTCATATCAACCAATTCAATAAAGAATGTTCCTTCAACATAATCGTCTAACTCAATGCGAATACTATCAGGAGATAGTAAATCCCAAGTACCTGTTACAAAATAATTCAAGGTATCATAAACATAGTATTCACCTCTTGAAAGGCCATTATCCAACATGTAAATTTTGTAGTATCCTCCACCATCAATATAATCTGGAAGAATTCCATTCATGAAATTCGTAGACCCACCGTCTAGTTCCAAAGCATTTAAATACCATTCGGTTTTTACGATATAGTTATGGTGAACCTTATAGCAAGATGTTGGACCAATAAACAAAACCGAAAGAAGTACTATTGATAAAAACTTATGCATATAAATGAATTATTTCTCGAAGATACTAAAATAAACTTTCGTATTACAGTTAGTATGCTACTTTTGTAAAGTAATGCTTGAGTTTTTTGAACAACATAAAGAGATACTTCTCTACCTTTCTATTCCGCTAACAAGCGCAATTGTTGGGTGGGGAACAAATGTACTTGCTCTGAAGATGACATTTTACCCAATTGAATTTATTGGAATAAAACCCTTCATTGGTTGGCAAGGAATTATTCCTAGTAAGGCCAGAAAAATGTCTGAAATATCAGTTGATTTATGGACAACTAAACTAATTGATGTACAGGAATTATTTTCACAGATTGATCCTGAAATTATTGCTGAAGAAATGCGCCCAGAATTTGATAAATTAGCTAAAGAGATAATGGATGAAATAATGGTAGGTCAATCTCCAGAGGTATGGAAAAGAATACCAGAATCTGCTAAAAAGGTCGTATATGGGCGTATTTCGAGAGACATGCCACATGTAGTTAAGGGAATAATGCAAGATGTGAAGGAAAACATTGAAGATGTTTTTGATATAAAAGACATGGTTGTCAAAAGGCTCACGCAGGATAAAAAGCTTATGAATGACATCTTTTTAAATTGCGGAAAAGATGAATTTAAATTCATTGAACGTTCGGGCCTATACTTTGGTTTTACTTTTGGACTCATACAAATGGCTGTATGGTATTTTTTCCACCAATGGTGGCTTCTACCTTTATTTGGATTGATTGTAGGTTTTGCTACTAATTGGTTAGCATTAAAATTAATTTTTCAGCCAATTCATCCTAAGAAGTTTTTAGGAATGAAATTTCAAGGACTTTTCATTAAACGTCAAAATGAAGTTTCTGCAGAATATGCACAAATGTTAGCCAACGAAATATTTACTTTTGATCGAATATTTGCTGCAATTATTAGCGGTCCAACTAAGGAAAGGTTTGTTACTATGATTACTGGTCATGCCAATAAAGCTATAGATGATGGAGTTGGAATATCTAAACCAATAATTACCCTAGTTTCTGGCAAAAGAAATTATGAGAAAATGAAAAACATAATTGTAGATAAAACCATTCGGAACATGCCTACATCTGTCCGGCCAGCTTTTGGATATGCTGAAGAGGCTATGGGACTTGAAAAAATATTTAGAACAAAAATGCAAGCTCTTTTACCTAACGATTTTGTAGATTTTTTACGACCTGTTTTTCAGGAAGATGAATTAAAATTAATCCTTATTGGTGCTTTCTTAGGAATGGCGGCAGGATTTGGCCAATTGTTTTTTGTGTTTGGTGGGATGTAAAATGAAATACACCTTATTATCTTCTCCATTACAAGGCTTCACAGATTTTCGATTTAGGAATGCATTTAATCACTATTTCGGTGGAATTGACACGTTCTATGCTCCATACATTCGCCTCAATGGAAAACTTGATATTAAACCTGCTTATGAACGTGACATCTTACCAAAAAACAATACCGAGCTAACGGTTATTCCTCAAATAATGACCAATGATGCTGACGAGTTTTTGTTTGTTTCCAAATATGTTCAAAGTTTAGGATACAATGAGCTCAACTGGAATCTTGGGTGTCCCTATCCTATGGTTACCAAGCGAGGAATGGGTTCTGGGCTAATAAATGACCCAGCGAAAATTGATGGCATACTCAATAAAGTTCATTCAGAATCTGACATTGTTGTTTCAATGAAAATGAGAATGGGTTATGAAAATAGTGAGGAAATTCTAACTACATTTCCTATTCTAGAAAAGTATCCAATAAAAAACATTGCTATCCATGCGCGAATTGGAAAACAACTATACAAGGGAGGAGTCGATTTGGAGTCCTTTCAGCGTTGTTTAGATAATACAACTCATAAAATCTATTACAACGGCGATATTACATCGGTAGATCGCTTTAATGAAATGACTGAACGTTTTCCAAAAATTGACCATTGGATGATAGGAAGAGGATTAATCTCCGATCCATTTCTGCCATCTATGATTAAAAAAGAAACATCCGTTTATCCTGAAAACCGAATTGAAGTATTTAGTAAATTTCATGATACACTTTACAATGAATACGAACAGGCATTGTCAGGGCCCAAACACATTATTATGAAAATGTATCATTTTTGGGAATATTTTGCAACAACCTTTGACAACCCGAACAAAGCAATTAAATTAATAAAAAAGGCAAAAAACATTAAAGCGTATGATATGGCAGTAAATTCCATTTTCATGAATGAACGAACACTGGCTTTAAAAAATCGTTAAGCCACTCTTCCTATTATCAAAGCCTACTTTATAATCCTATAAACCTTATCGTCAATCCTTACAACAATATCTTCTTCAAAAGCTAGATACTTGTTAAATTCTGCTTTTTGTCCTTTAGCCACTTTAAAATAACCATCGCTAAACTTCTTGATTTCAATTGCGGCTTTTAATTCGCTATCATCGAGCGTTCCTTCAACCCATTTTTCATCTCTTAAATAGAATGTCTTCGTTCCAATTTGTTTTATTGTACTAACTATTTGTAATTCCCCTTCCGCATCTTCATACGAAATTGCTTCACTAGCTAGAGCCATCTTTGTATTTGATGCAAAATCTTTCTTTTGACTTCTTAAATTATTAGCAGAAGCTCCACTCACTTGTTCTAACGCTTTTAACTCATCCACGCTCTCCTCTTTCATAGCTCTATTATCAGACAACACAACATCTTCTCTTGCAAGAAAAGCAGTGTAAGGAGTCAGAATTCCAAACTCTTTACTCAAACTAACTAATTCATTAACTAATTCGTCGGTTCTGCCATTTAGGTCAATTTGATCAATAAGATGACCTACGCGCCTTGAAGCCCAAATTTGTTCTAAATAATCAAATGTGTCACCATCTTTGGAAGAGGCTAAATCAACTTTGAATACAAACTCCTGCTCCTTTCCTCCTACTTTCCCTTTTACAGTTATAGTATTGTTTCCTGCTTTGTTGTATTTACCCACCCAAACTAATTGACTTCCTTTAAATAAATCCGGCAGTTTATCTGGATACGTACTTCTGACATCTGTATTACTAAAGCTAACGTGTATATCTGTCATAACTGGGCTACTTATATTTCCATATAAATCAGCAACAGCAACTTCTATGTCTTCATGCGGTTTAACATATTCAGTAATTCCTCCATTGTTAGAAGTAAGCCTATCCAATAATCTTGCATTGACATCATTTCCTACTCCAAAAGCAAATATTCTGGCTCCTATTCCATTTGCATCAATTACATTTTTAGCAATCTGCAATTCATTTGTAATTCCTGAAGAAGCCAACCCATCCGTTAAAAATAACAGGTAGTTAGGTCTGTTCTCATCTTGAAACATAGCTAAAGATTTTACCAGTGCGTCATTTATATTGGTTCCTCCACCTGATCGAATTCCACCAACATAATTAATGGCTTCTTTATAATTTTCAGTTGTGTATCGCTCCATTTCAGGCTTATACATTTCAATTCTATCATCGTAATCAACAATGTTAAAATTATCTCCTTCATTTAAATTGGCGAGAACAAACTCCAAAGCTTTTTTCGATTGCTCAATCTTTTTTCCAGACATTGATCCAGATCTATCTAAGACAAAAATAATATTCTTTTCAGTTTTATTAATTACATCCTCTGCTACAGAAGGACTAGCCAATAACATAAAGTATCCATTCTTACCTTCTTCAGGCATACAAGACAATACGGTTGCTCCTACTGGCCCACTTTGCAATGAGTAAGTCATTTTGAAATCATTTTCCGGCGTGTAATACGTTTTCTCATAGCTAATATCAGCAGTCTTATCACTTCCTCTTTTAACCAATATATCATCTGTAGGGCTGTAGATATTTTTTATTTCCTCACTAGACTGAATTCTTGCATGAAACTTAACTGAACGTAAAGGTTTAGATGAAAATTTTTGCGTCCCAAAAGGATAAGAGAAGTTAATCATATCCAATTTTCGATCGCATACCTGTGTATAGCTTACCGAGATATCTCTTTCTTTTCCAACAGGAACTGGAAATACACTGGTTTTAAATAATCCATAACCAACATATTCCATTAATGCAGGGTCTCGTTTTCTTCTAACTATTCCTTCATAGATAGACTTTGCTTTGTCTTTTTCTAGTAATTCTCCAGGTACCTCAACACCATCTACCATCATCATAAAGTTCTGAACAATTCCACCATTTGGAAGAGGAAAAAATATTTCAATCTCTAAATCTCTATCTGTAGAGTTCAATAGTTTTTGCGTCACAGAAACTTCAGCAATTTGATCTTTCATTTTCACATCTACATCAATACTTATTACTTCATAAGAGTTACCTACAGCCACATTTTCAAATACCGAAGGGCTCTCACTCATTAAGCGTGCATCGAATTCAGCACTTGTTATCCCCATTTGAGAATAGGAAGAATTGAAGAATAATAAAGAAAGTATTAAGGGAATAATTGAGCTTTTCATGTCTGTTATTTTTTGTTTGGTGGTAGATACATCCAAAGTTCGTATTGGTTCAATTTAATTTCGAAAAACTCAAAAACCTTTGCTAACTTTGTATTTCAAGATCTGAATGAGCAACACGATTAACATAAAAAATAAAAAAGCCAAGTTTGAATATCAATTTATTGATACGTATACTGCTGGTATTCAACTAACAGGTACAGAAATTAAATCAATCCGTTTAGGCAAAGCTAGCATTATGGAATCGTATGGTGTTTTTGAAAAAGGTGAAATATTTCTTAGAAATATGTATATCCAAGAATATGAAAACGGAACACATTACAATCATTCACCCAAAAGAGACAGAAAGCTTTTATTAAATAGAACAGAAATTATTAAAATTGAGAAAAAGTTAAAAAACAAAGGTCTTACATTAGTTCCAATCAAGCTTTTTATTAATGGAAAAGGAAAGGCTAAGTTAGATATAGCAGTTTCTCAAGGAAAAAAATTACATGATAAGCGCGAGGACATGAAAGATAAAGATGCTAAACGTGAAATGGATAGGTTGAAGAAGGATTTTTAGACTTCGGGAAAACAAAAAAACAGTTACCACTCTCTATCTTCTTTTATTATCTTTTAATTTTTGTATTAAGTTGCATGTATAAAGTATTATGTGTAATAAGTTGATTCTGAAGATACTTATTACGTAATATTTTAAAACCTAATACAAGTTAAACTTCTAATTGTGCCCATTCAGTCCATGACCCATCATAAATGGACTTATTCCCTTCAAAAATTAATTCTGTTGCCAACAAAACAATGCAGGCAGTAATACCTGAACCACAGCTAAATACCAGCGATTTATTCTCAATATTATTTTCTTTAAATAAACAGGTTAGTTTTTCCACTGATTTAAACTTTCCATTTTCAAGGGTATTCTGAAAAGGAATGTTTATCGAGTTAGGTATCTTTCCTCTTCTTAAATCTGCTCGCGGCTCGGGAACTAAACCGTTAAATCGATCAGCTGACCTTGCGTCAATTACTAATGATTCTTTTTTACTCAAGTTTTCTTTAACGAAGGCAATGCTTCGAATCATTTCTGATTTAAATGTAGCTTTAAAGTTCCCCGTTGAATATTTCTTTTCTACTATTGTTTCTGTTTCAAAACCGTTAGCAATCCATTCTGGAAAACCTCCATCTAATACAGCTATATCTTTATGCCCCATAGCTTTAAACATGAACCATACGCGAGGGCTTGTATAAATCCCTAGAGAATCATAAACGACAATTTTACTTGAAGAATTAATTCCTAGTTCTTGACAACCTTCTTCAAATTGTTCTTTCGAAGGAAAAGTATTTGGAAAGGAACTTGACTTATCACTAAAAGCATCTTTAATGTCAAAAGGTCTTGCTCCTATTATTTGTAGCCTATTAGATTCTGAATTATCATTTGGCTGACTTGCATCCAAAACTACCAAATTAGGATAATCAAAATTATCACTTAACCATTTTGAAGAAACAATAGTTGAATTCATTCTTACTGTTTAAAACTTCCACCCAACTTTTACCATTCCAACATTAGCAACACCAAATGACTTGGTTTTAACAGAAGGAATACTTGTTATAATTTCCGCATCAGTAAGTGAACTCTCATTTGTAATTTTAAACTCTCCAACCTTATCATGAATACTAGAAAACACGACCCCTAACTCTGTACCGATATATAAATTATCAAACACGTAAAAATCAACTCCTGAAAAAACGGCTACACCAAAATGGCCTATTGGTTTTTTTACTGAGTAATTATAATCCGCTATAAATATTACAGCATCAGTTCGTGAACCATACTCTTCATTTTTTCCAACTCCAAAAAGCAACTCGCCTCCTAAGTAGGGAGATACTTTGTGTTTTCTAAAATGTTTTTCATATCCAATATTAAACGACAACAAATCGTTTAATTTCTCAACAGTTCCAACACCATCTCCATCTACCTCATTTATTTCTCTTAAAACACTCGCGTATTGATAAGCCAATCCTATTCTCAAAGCACTATTTTCTTTAAAGAAGTAGCGTATTTTAAGATTAGGTATATATGCACTATCTTGTCTTAATTGGTAACGTGTTTCAAAAGTTAATTTACCAATTGTGTCTTGGGAAAAAGACTGGTTAAACATTCCAAAAGAAATTAACACTAGTAAATATTTAATCTGTTTCATAGCTATATTTTATGTGGCAAATCCTTAACGGATCATATAAATTAATATTGTTTATCATTTAACATTGGAACAAAACTAAAACTTCCATGTTCTGTTTTTATAATTTCTCCATTTTCAGATTTCTCTATTAGAACCATTATTTGGTCAACGCCTTCACCCACAGGAACTACCATTACTCCATTAGGAGCTAATTGATTAACCAGTTCTTCTGGCACAAACGGAGCACCACAAGTTACAATTATTCTATCGAATGGAGCAAAAGCTTCTTTACCGATATAACCATCTCCAAAAAACAAATTAGCTCTATAGTTCAGTTTCGAAAGCGTGATTTTAGCTGACTGAAACAACTCTCTTTGACGTTCTATGGAATAAACTTTAGCTCCCAACTCTAATAATACAGCAGTTTGGTAACCTGAACCTGTGCCAACCTCTAGAACCTTCATGCCTTTTTCAATTTTCAATAATGAAGATTGGGTAGCAACTGTAAAAGGTTGTGATATTGTCTGGCCCGCTCCAATTGGAAAGGCAACGTCCTTGTATGCAAAATTATCATGAAATACTTTATCAAAAAACAAGTGCCTAGGTACATTACCTATAGCTTTTAATACATTGGCATTGTTAATCCCTTTCTTCTCCTTTAACTCTTGAACGAGCATTTTTCTCTTCCCTTGATCTCTTAGCGTGTCTTTCATTATTCAAAAATAATACGCTAATTCAAAAAACAAGAATTAAAAGCATTCATTTTATAAAGCAAGGGTGTTGATAATTACATTATTGTTTGAAATTACTAGTTGACATAAGTATTATTTTTGATTCATATAAATAACTTTTATGCTGAAAATCGGAGTTGTTGGTGCCGGACACTTAGGGAAAATTCATCTCAAAATTTTACAAAGTGCTAATTTTGTACAATTAATTGGTTTTTTTGACCAAAATGAAGATGTTAGAAATACTGTTAAGCAAGAAATGGGTATGATACCTTTTGATTCCATTGAAAGTTTAATCGAAGCCTGTGACATAGTAGATATTGTAACCCCAACATCTGCGCACTTTGATTGCGCTGCTGCTGCAATGCGTTCTTTCAAACATGTGTTTATCGAAAAACCAATCACGAAAACTATTGAAGAAGCTAAAGCTTTAATTAGTTTATCAGAGGAAGCGAAAATTAAGGTTCAAATAGGGCATGTTGAAAGGTTTAACCCTGCTTTTTTGGCAAGCGTTAAACACTTAAAAAACCCTATGTTTATTGAAACACACCGATTAGCTCAGTTCAATCCTAGAGGAACAGATGTTTCGGTTGTTTTAGATCTAATGATTCATGATCTAGATATTGTTCTAAGTGTAGTTGATTCGGAAATTAAATCAATCAACGCTAGTGGAGTCTCCGTTTTAAGCGACACTCCAGATATTGCGAATGCAAGAATAGAGTTCGATAATGGCTGTGTAGCTAACTTAACTGCTAGTAGAATATCCATGAAAAACATGCGGAAATCGAGATTTTTCCAGCAAGATGCTTATGTGTCTGTAGACTTTTTAGAAAAGAAGAATGAAGTAATTCAAATGCATGATGTTACGGAAGAGGATCCATTCGCTGTAACTATTGATTTGGGTGAAAAAGGTAAAAAACAAATCGATATTCTCTCAGAAGATATTGAACCGAATAATGCAATAGAGGATGAATTAAGATCCTTTGTTAACGCTATAGAAAAAGACCTAACTCCTTCAGTTTCAATCTATGCTGGCTACAAGGCTTTACATGCAGCACATGAAATAATGAAAAAATTATAATCCCGAATATCCTTCGAACGTTTATCCATCAGGGATTTTACTGATTTAATTACTTCTCTAAACAATAATAATTTTACTTTAGCGTTGAAAATCTATTGAACATGAAATCAATTGTATTTATACCTTCCTTAATACTCTTGGCCCTTCTAAACAGTTGTCAAATTATTGATAAGCCTGAGGAAGTACCTTCATTTATTTATGTAGAAAGTTTT
>CAWUXI010000038.1:0-27550 GCA_963926405.1 uncultured Flavobacteriales bacterium | reverse complement strand
AATTTCACGATGAGGGGGTTGAGCTGTTATTCCACACAAATAAATTGCCTCAATATTAAAAGCATCTGACGTTCTAAAAAAAGAGCCAATATTGTTTAAACTCCTGATATTGTCCAAAACAACAATAACTGGAAGCTTTTTCTGATTTTTAAATTCTTCAACCGAGACCCGGTTCAATTCATCTAATTTTAATTTTCTGTTCATAACTATTAATAAGAACACTAAGGATTCATTGGTGAATTTAGTCTTCAATTTTTATTTTCGCTACGCACCCTCTAAAATAATTGAAGTTGGCAAAAGCAGATGAAAAAGGAACAAAGGTAACTCCTTTGATGAAGCAATACAATCAGATTAAGGGAAAGTATCCTGATGCTTTGCTGTTGTTTCGTGTTGGAGATTTTTATGAAACTTTTGGGAAAGATGCAATTGTAGCTTCAAAAATATTAGGTATTGTTTTGACTGCTAGAAATAACGGGGGGTCAAAATTAGAATTGGCGGGGTTTCCACACCATTCTTTAGATACTTATTTGCCAAAATTGGTGCGAGCAGGAAAGCGTGTTGCTATATGTGATCAATTAGAAGATCCAAAAAAAACGAAAAAGATAGTCAAAAGAGGTGTTACTGAATTGGTAACACCTGGCGTAGCCTTTAATGATCAGGTTTTAGAGCATAAAAAAAACAACTTTTTAGCTACAGTTCATTTCGACACAAAAGAAGCAGGGGTTTCTTTTTTAGATGTCAGTACTGGTGAATTTATGGTTGCTCAGGGCTCCTTTGAATACATCGATAAATTGCTCCAAGGATTTGCTCCTAGCGAAGTTCTTTTTCAAAAAAACAAAGACAAAATTTTTCAAAATAATTTTGGCGGAAATTTTCACACCTTCAAGTTGGAGGATTGGGTATTTACGAGAGATTTTGGAGAGGAGAAGTTATTAAATCATTTTGGAACCAACTCTTTAAAGGGCTTTGGTATTGAAAACTTAGAAATTGGAATAATTGCAGCAGGAGCGGCATTACACTACTTATCTGACACGCAGCACAATAGAATTGCACACATAACCAAAATCTCTCGTATAGAAGAAAACAGTCATGTTTGGTTAGATCGATTTACCATTCGCAACTTGGAACTAATTTATTCTAATAATGACAATGCAACAACTCTCTCAGACGTTTTAGATCATACTGTTTCTCCAATGGGTGGCCGCCTATTAAAAAGATGGATTGTATTGCCCCTAAAAGATGAAGCTCCAATACAGGAGCGACTCGACGTAGTTGAAAGCTTTGTTAATAATACATCTAAGGCTGATAGCCTTCATGATCAATTGAGCAAAATTGGAGATTTAGAAAGGCTGATTTCAAAAGTTGCTGCCGCCAGAATCTCCCCAAGAGAAGTTGTTTACTTAAAACAAGCATTGTATGCGTTGGAGCCAATCAAGCAATTATGCGAAAACTCAGAAAATGATGCTTTGCAAAAAATTGGTGACCAGATAAACCTATGCCAAATAATTAGAGATAAAATAGAAAAAGAGATTGACGATGAAGCTCCTGTTTTAGTAAGTAAAGGAAATGTAATTAAAACAGGAATCAATAAAGAACTCGACGACTTACGCAGTATTTCTCTTTCTGGTAAAGATTATTTACTTCAAATGCAGGAAAGGTTGATGCAAGAAACAGGGATTGCAAAATTAAAAATTGCTTTCAATAACGTTTTTGGTTATTACATTGAAGTTCGGCACATGCATAAAGATAAAGTGCCTGAAGAATGGGTACGTAAACAAACACTTACGCAAGCAGAACGGTATATTACAGAAGAATTAAAAGAATACGAAACAAAGATTCTGGGTGCTGAAGAGAAAATTTATGAACTTGAATCCACTCTTTTTGAAGCAATGATCTTTGCTTTATCAGACTACATTCAGCCGATCCAACACAATGCAGGTTTGTTAGCGCGTCTAGACTGTTTATTGTCTTTTTCAAAAATTGCTGTAAAGTTTAACTACACTAGGCCTTCAATTAATAATTCGCATGCATTAGACATAAAGGAAGGTAGACATCCGGTTATTGAACAAAACCTTCCACTAGGAGAGGCATACATATCTAATGATGTTTATTTAGACAACGAAACGCAACAAATTATAATGATTACCGGGCCTAATATGAGTGGTAAATCTGCTTTATTAAGACAAACCGCTTTAATTGTTTTAATGGCACAAATGGGATGCTATGTCCCAGCCAAAAGTGCTTCAATAGGGCTTGTTGATAAAATATTTACTCGAGTTGGGGCAAGCGACAATATCTCAAGTGGTGAATCTACTTTTATGGTAGAAATGAATGAAACAGCAAGTATCTTAAACAACTTATCTGATAGAAGTCTAATTCTTTTAGATGAAATTGGAAGGGGAACAAGCACATATGACGGAATTTCCATTGCCTGGGCAATTGCAGAATATATTCATCAAAATAAAGAAGGAAAAGCAAAAACTTTATTTGCAACGCATTACCATGAATTGAATGAAATGGCAAGTGCGTTTAAGCGAATAAAAAACTTTAACGTTTCCGTAAAAGAGCTGCAAAAGAAAATTCTCTTTTTGCGAAAATTAGTCCCTGGCGGAAGTGAGCACAGTTTTGGAATACATGTTGCAAAGATTGCGGGAATGCCTACCAAAGTAATTACCCGAGCGAATTCCATTTTAAAAAAACTGGAAAAGTCACATTCCGCAGAAGAATTGCAAGGAAAGGCAAAAGAACTTTCAGATGAAGCAGGAATGCAGCTTAGCTTTTTTCAATTGGACGACCCTGTTTTGAATAATATCAAAAATGAGTTAATCAGCATAGATATTAATGCCTTAACTCCCGTTGAAGCGTTAATGAAGTTGAACGAGATTAAAAAAATGGTCGGAGGGAAGGCATAGAAGGTGTTTTACAATAAATAACTTGATCTGTAAAAGTTATTTTTTCCGCCACTAATAGTGCTTTCTTTGTTCCAAATCTGGAATGCTAAAAATGGAAGTATTCCAAGGCAATCTGAGTTTGGAATTACGGTTATGAAAAATCACCCACAATATTTAATTACCTTGAAAACCCACCATTCATTAGCTCATGTATTAATAACTTCAGCACTTTCTTGGCTTCTTTTTTTGCTAAGTCTGATGCTGGGTTATAGTGGTAAACCTGGGTGGTATAATCGCAAGCCGAACGATCGGTTTGGAACAAATCGTTTTCAAACTTAGCATTGGACACATCCCTAAACATACTCGTCGTAGCATCAAATTGCATGCGGCCTGAAACTGTAAAATCCATTGCGGACTCAAGATCTACGGAAACAGTTGAGACAGCTATATCAATTTTATCGAAGGAGCTTTTAATGGCTGCTTTCATACCCTTTTTTTCATTTAATATTGAAGCTTTAAGGTCGGTGATGAGAATTAAGTGGCTGAAACGATCTTCCGACATTCTATCTGCTATCCCAACACTATGTTTTACTCCAGGAGTTGGATCTGTCCCTCCCCCTACTTTATATCCACTTAGCAAAGCATCCAATTGCGACAAAGACAGCTCTGATTTTTTGCCAATATAAAGTTCCGTTGCAGTTTGACTAAAAGCCGTAATCGAAACAACAGCATTTTCCGGCACTTTTTCATATAAACTATTTACAACTTTAATTGCCTTATTCTTATACATTGCCATAGAACCCGAATAATCAATCACAAAGTGGTAGTTCATTATTTCATCAAAATCACGAGGGCATTCGCACGCAATTGCCCCTAAAGATTTAACGGCATGCATTTGGAAAATAACACTCCTTAATTCGGCGGGAGTTACATAAATAAAGGAAGTCAAGTAAGGGTCTAGTTTCTCCGTTCCTCTTGCCTTACTTTCGACTTGAACCACCGTTAACTTTCTTCCCTTGTTCTCAAACTGATTTTTCACTATATACTCAATGTTATTGGTTACCGCAAAGGCGCCATCCGAAATAAGAATAATCCGAGCAGAATCTTTCCCGGCTGACGGCCAACTATTAGCAGCGCTCTCAAGGCCAGAATATACATTGGTCCCACTTCCTAGTTCAACTGCAGCCAATAAATCATCTACTTCTTTAGCTGTGTTTTCATTTATTTTTCCTGAAAAAAGAAGATTTGCATTAGAAGAGAAAGTCGAAAAAGTTACCGGGGTGCCATATGGTAGTTGCTCTAATAATTCAGTAAGGTTATTTCGAAGAGAGTCAAATACACCTTGCTTGCGCATAGAGCCGGATGCATCTAAAGCAAATAAATAAGGCTGCATCCCATTTGTTTTTAGTGTGTCGGTTCGTGAAACAGGCGCTTCAGCACAACCACAATCTAGCGTTTCACTTTGCGCAACTACAGAAAAATCATCTAATTGATAGTAAGCTTTACCTTGAAACCCGTCTAATTGAAAATAGGGTTTTAAACCTAACTCTTTTAACTCAAAAGATTCTCCTTCTCCAAACTTCCCCAAACTTATATATTGCTCGCCACCACTTGCCACAAAATATCCGTTGAATTCTTGCCATTTGGTTTGGGTCACTACATACCCATCATTAGCATATAAAGTTGCCGCCAAAGTTTGCGGTTCCCCTACATCCGAAATTAGGAACTCATCATGATGAAACAACACGCCTATATCCGTTGCAGCCCATCTAGAAGAGCGATGCAAAAGAATATTAAAACTTAAGCAATACGTCTGTCCTTTTACCAAAGGGGTTTCTAATTTACCTGTGATATATTCGTATTTCGTTTGGGATTGGTTAGACCCTCCAAGAATCATCCCGATTGCCACTGAACCTGAGTTCGCTTTTGCCACGGCTCTTTGCGGAACCGTAAATAAATGGGGTGAGCGTTTTCGAATCGGGCTGTACCAGTGATCTGTCAAGAATCCTTCTTTTCTCAATTCCATCGACCCGTTTGCTGAATATTTATTTTCCTCAAACCCAGGATTAAGAACAAGATTTGATTGGGAAATACCCTGATTTGACAACAGTAAAGCACCCAATAGTATATAAATAATATTCTTCATAATAGTTTTATATCAATTTGCGTACTCTTTTTAAACGACTTCACCATTTCCCAAAAAAACAGCTTTTTTATACAAAATAGATAAAGACCTGAGACGTTACCTTGTTCTTTTGTACTTTTTAAAGCTGAAAATAAATTCTATCTCAATTTTATTTTAGTTGAAGATTTTATTTCTTCTAAAACTATCTGGCTATCAATGTCGCCAATATTTTCTATAGAAGCAATATCATCAACAAGGAAATCTCTATATTCTTTGACATTCCCAAATCTGACCTTTGCTAAGAAATCATAGGTGCCAGAGGTATGGTAAAATTCAGATATTACTTCTAGCTCTTTTACTTTATTAATAAACTTTTGTCTTGGTTCTTTCTGGTGTTCTTTAATGCAAATATTTAGAAAGACTGTAAGGCCTTGATTTAACAAATCAGCATCTAAAAGAGCAACATACTTTTTAATAATTCCCATTTGTTCCAGTTTCTTAATTCTTTCATAAATAGGAGTAGAAGTTAAATTTAACTTTGAGGCCATTTCTTTGGCTGTTATTTTCCCGTCTTCTTGGAGAAAATCAAGGATTTGTTGATCTATAGCGTCCATGTACATTGTTTTACACTGCAATATAATTTAAAAATAGTGATTTTTAGCAAAATAAATACAATTAGAAACTATTTAATCTATTATTATGTAATATTGAAGTATATATAACCCTTTATTTGTTATTACTTTGATAAACATTACGCTATGGAATCCACTTTTCACCTAGCTTTTCCAATTAAGGACTTAAATAAATCCAAAGAATTTTATTGCACTCTATTGGGTTGTGAAATTGGAAGAGAAACACCGAATTGGATGGACATCAACTTCTTTGGACATCAACTTACGATTCAAGTCAATCCGGATGCAGTGAGAAATATTCCTTTTCACGAATTTGGCAAATCGCCTTTTCCCGTTCATCATTTTGGACTCGTTCTTTCTTGGGGAAATTGGCACCTACTCCAAGATAAACTAATTCAAGAAAAAGTAGATTTCATAATTAAACCACAAATAGTTTTTCAAGGAGAAGTTGGAGAGCAAAAAACGATGTTCATTCAGGATCCAAATGACTATTTTATTGAATTTAAAACCTTCGAAGACTCTAAAAATGTATTTAAAAAAACACCGACTAAATAACAGTAAGATGAAGCCAAAAAAAATAATTTCACTCAAAAAATTAAATGGGGAATTGAAAAAAGAATTTACCTCTTTGTACAAGAATAACTATGCCGATTTTGTAACTGAATTTAAAGATCCTAGAGACAATAAAATTCACAAAGCTGTTCCGTTGGAGACAGCTGATGCGATTTATTTAGTGCTTGTAGACCAAGTGAAAATGTTAAGACAAGAACATGTTATGGAAAATGAAGAACATGACATTGACAATGAAGAACATGACATTGATGATGACGATGATGAATTTAACCAATTAGAAAAAGAGGATGACGACTTTTAATATGGCGGAATAAATCACTAATGTAATTTTCTTATGATAAACAATAACATTATACTCATAGGGCCTTTGGCAACAGGTAAAAGTACTGTCGCAGCAAAATTGTCGGAGATAACTGGTTTATTAAACTTTCCGATAGACAAATTAAAGTGGTACTACCGGTTTAAAAATGGATATAATTTACAAACTAGTACCGAAATTCTAAGCAATAAAGGATTTGAAGAACTGATAGCTTATGTTGAAGCGTTTTTTGGAACGAACGAATTAAAAAGTATTTTAAATGAGTTCGAGGGAATAATTGATCTAGGCGCCACCGATTCCTATTGTGATACTTTACAAAGGATGCGAGAATTGAAGCGTTTTTTCCATGATTTTCCAAATATATTTTTAATCCTGCCCTCTAAAAATAAAAAGAAGAGTAAAGAAATATTAGACCAACGACTATATAAAAGGTATGAAAAAGACCCTCTTAAAGCTCCTGTTATGGAATCGTATATGAAGATGAATGAAAAATTCATTAACTCTAATTACAACAGACAAATAGCTAAGCATGTAATCTATGCAGCCGATAAATCAATTGAAACAATTGCCAAAGAAATATTAAAAAAATCTCAATTCGATAATTATGAAAGAAGAGCTACTTTCTTACAAAGGGTTTCTTAATAAAGAGTTTTGTTTTTCAAATGAGTTTGGAAAACTTATAAAATTTAATAAGGCGAGAACTGATTTGGTTTATGATTTTGAATTACAAGAGAAGAAAAATGTAAATAAAAAATTCTTAGCTCGGTACTTTATTACCTACAATGACGGAAGAGAAATATACATATTAAGTGATCTAAACCTTGAAGGTTAAACAATGCAAAAAATAGTATTTGTATACAGAAAAAATAATGATGACTTTATCGATGGAATTTTTGATTTTTTCCACAAATTAATGATGCCCGATACCTATACATGTGATTCATGTGAAGTAACGCACAATTACTCTGGGATGCGAAGCGCCTGGAAAAGCTACATTGAATGGCTTCCATTTCCTAGTGATTTTTTTGATGAATATCAATTTTTAACTGCTTTTCCTAACATAGGTAAAGTCTCGTTTCCTTCTGTATTTATTCTTAATCTAGACGGAAATTTGAAGCAAATTATTTCTTCTGAAGAACTTAAAGACGCAGGATTAGCGAAGTTGATAACTCTAATTAATAATCAAATAGTAAGTTGTAGAGTGAAATAACTGTTTTATATTTCAAAAGAATTAGATTTATAAAAAATGAACAGATTTCCACTATTACTAGTTCTTAGTATATACTCTTCTTGCTTACTAGCAAAGCCGCCCGTTATTAGTAGTAAAGAATTAAAAGCGCATCCTCCAAGGGTTACTAGAACTTGTTGTGCTTTTGGGACCAAAATGAAATTAGTTGTCATTCCATTTGTAAAACTAAACCATGTAATTGAATTTGAAAACTTGGGAGCCCATCATTATTTAGGCCATCGGGATGAAGGAAACGGGATTTTATACAGTGAAAAAGGGGGGTTTATTGATTTAGGCCATGTTAGAGAATGGGCAGATTGGACAGCCTTTCTGTACCTTCATATTTTGGAAGTATCTAAGAGTCCTACTTCCCAAAAGAAACTTGGGATTGAAGGTGGAATGCGTTTTTTAGAATTGCAAAATATAGCAACCCTAGACGCAGAAAACAGAATACGATTAGCAGGGAAAATTGCGTTTGATATGTCTTTGTGGCATGAAATAGCCACAGGGTATGGTGTTTCTATAGCTCCGTTTATTACCGAAAAGTTTTCTAGCTTTTCTGCTGAAGATATTTACTCCAATATGCTTGGAATAGAGTTGAGTATGCAAGCGCTTCGCAGCCCTCTTAGTTTTGAAACAGCAATGACGAATCTTTTAAATGAAAAACTATTGAACCTTGGAGTCGTTAGCAAGCTAGAAGACACTTACGTAGCTTTTGAACAAGTAGAAAGTCTCTGGTGGAGTAATGATTATGGGATTCCTCGTAATAAGGTAACTCTAAAACGTAATTATTTTGAAACCGAATGTATTGTTCCTTGGTTACTACCGGATCAAGATGCAATGATAATTCCAGATGAGCTTGAAGTTCCGGGATATACCACAGAAGGATTATCACTTATCAATTGCTATGTTTTAACTATTCGCCCTAACAGAAAAATACCTGTCCGTAAAGTTTTACCTAAACATTCTGGAAGAAAAATATCTCAGAAACAATTCGTATATTTTACCAATGATGTTAAAATACATCTAAATAAAAGCGAAGTGAAACAATCTCGAAAACAGAAGCAGGCTTAATAATTCTATTTCAAACCACTCAAAATATATTCGTAGATGTCATTGTTGTTTCCTCTTTGTGGATTGGTAAAACTTTGCGTTATAAAGCGAGGCTTTTGAATCATATCCCTTTCCATCATTTCTTCTATAGTGCTATAAAAACGGAGGGAGGTTTTTCCAACTAACAGGGGGACCAAACTATTTCCGCCTTCCCAAAATCGAAGAATTTTTACAAACCCCGATAAATATAAATAATCCTTGGTAAATCCTCCTCCTCTAAATATTCGAGTTACCAAGCTGTAAGCATCGTTTTCTCCCAAATTGTGAGTAGTTTTAAGGAAATAAAAACATTCAACAAAATCCGCTCCGCTGCACATCATATCCACTACAATAACTCGATATGCTAACTTCTTAAGTCGTTTCATTGTAATGTTCCCGCTTAGATACTCAGCAAGTATAGCTAGTCCTTCCTGCGTCATTGTGTTAACGGGGAGGCCAAGATTAAATAGGTGAAGTTTTTGTTGGTTCGAGTTCATCGTAGTAACCATGTGGACCCCTATTTCGTGAGCAACTAAAGCATTGATCTCGGATCTTGTGAACTTAGCGTCTGGCCTGAATAAAATCGTTTTTTTTGCATTCAAAACCATTACTTGAGAAATAACCTTATTGCTCAATTCTATTTTACTGTTAAAGCCATAACTATCTAAACCTTCTCTAAAAGAATCAATTGCTTCAGCAGTACCCAAACTTGGTGCTCTTTTAGGCTCTCCTGCCACATCGGGTAAATGAAGAAAATATTCCGCATTTTGAATGTCCTTTTTTGATGGACGACCAAAATAACGAAGCGAATTGTATAAGAATTTAGGGGTATTTAAAGACTCCAATAAATCAATTTTATCAAAATAACTATTGATAACTGACTCATACAAATGCCGTATGGTAACATCCGATATGTCTTGAACCTTTAGGCTGTGCAACTCTTGTTTTAATTCGTAAGGGTTAATTTTTATAGGGCTGTACCTAAACTTGGGAGGTTCTGTATATTGACTCTTAAAAAACTTTCTTTTTTCAGTTGTGCTGTTTATAGGATTTACAAATGCTAATAGCTCAAAGTTTTTTAATAACCTATGCATTCCTTTATCAACATGAAGGATGGAATTATCAATATTTCTACTTAATAGTTTTGATTGACCATTGTGTTTCCAATTGGTTAAGTTTTGACTGAAATAATTAGCGTTATTTAATATGGCTTTTTTTAGTTTTTGCTGTAACAACTTTATCACCTTTGGATAGTTATCGCCAGTTAGTTCATTGCAATACACTTTTTTAACCTCCGTAGCAAGGACCAGCGTTTTATTGAAGTTAGCAGTGATAAATTCCAAATTATACCCTCTTCCTTGAAACACATCGTTTATTGCGGTAGTGTTTTCTATATCCGGTAATACTATTTTAGAAAGTTCTTTTTCCCAATGACCAATTACTCTTCCAAATTTATTTGCGTCAACTCTTTCTGTACCGATATTAAACAAGGGGACTTTACGATCCCATCGTTCTTTATTATACGAGTGTATGTCATAAACTACACAGCCATCAAATAACTCTTCTAATTTTTTGATAAGTGCAAAAGTTACTTTGTAATAATTGGTGTGCTTTTGTTTACTAATTAGTATTTCTTTCGGAGTTAATTTTGTTTTCCAAACTTGTTTACCCCAAGCTTCTTCAAGAACGCAGCCATCTGTGCTCCGGTTTAGATCATATTCATAACGTGAGTCATTACCAATTAACGTAATTGGCATTGAGGCAATAAAATCACCAGTGAATGGGTCTTCCTCATACCATCGGTTGTATCCATCTAAATTAATTTTACCAACAAGTGATTTCCGAAAATTACTTCCATCATGAATAGCT
Organism: uncultured Flavobacteriales bacterium; assembly: GCA_963926405.1. Classification (GTDB taxonomy): domain Bacteria; phylum Bacteroidota; class Bacteroidia; order Flavobacteriales_D; family Parvicellaceae; genus CALSMU01. The sequence continues at coordinate 16,821 of CAWUXI010000038.1, read as the reverse complement.
GTGCAACAATATGGAAGATACCTGTTTACCTTTATAGAAAAAGAACCATCTGTAACTGTAGCTTCAAAAGGCTTTTCTAATTCAATTAATTTAATAATCTCGTTAACTTCCAAACGCTGCATCTTGCTCCAGTTTTACCAGTACGGATTTGTTTTTTCTATCTGAAATTTCTGTAACTACTCGTTCCAGATAATCTACAATTTTCTGTTGAATCTTAGTGTTATTAAGCTTATTGATATCCGTAATTGTGCCAGGGCTCATCACATTTACCTCAATCAATTTCCCTCCAATAATGTCTAATCCAGCATAATATATACCGTCTCGAACCAATTTTTCTCCCACCTTTCTGCAAAGACTTTTATCGGCTGCTGTGAGCTTGTACTTTTCTACTGAACCTCCAGCAGAAATGTTTGATCTAGCATCTCCTTTTGCTGGTCTTCTTCGCAGAGCGCCTATCGGCTCTCCATTTAACATCAAAACGCGTACATCTCCTTCCTCAGCTCCCTCTACATATTCCTGCACAATTACATAACTTGATTTGCCTTCCGTTCTATTCACATAAAAATCTAGTAGCGATTTAATATTATGCATTGCCGCTTTTTCAATAACAATTACACCAGAACCTCCATATCCATCTAAAGGCTTCATTATCATTTTGTCGCTCTCAGACTCTTCAACAACACGAAGCAGATAGTCTATGTTTTTAGACACGTGTGTGGCAGGAATAAGTTCTCTTTTGGGGTCATAATAAGCCGCTGTATAAATTTTATTATTTGCCTCTCGTAATCCATCTACTGCATTGCAAATAAATACATCATCTTTTATTGAGTCCAAAAAGTTTAAAACCAACGGGTCCATAGGTGGGTTATCTCGCATAAAAATGACATCAAACCCTTTTAGAGGACGCATCTCTTCCTTAAAAACTATGTTTTTGTAAAATGAAGGAATACTCGAAGAAACCTTATCTCCTTTTTCAATATTTCTACACAAACTTAAGGTAATACTATCCCTTATTGTTAAGTTTTGAGGATAGGTAATAGCTACTTCATGGTTTCGAGAAACCAATTCATGAATGATTCGAAGTGTTGAATCTTGCTTAGGATTTACTCTATCCCAAGGGTACATTATAAAACATATTTTCATTTAGGTCTGTTTAGCTTGCAGGTAAACTTATGCAATTGTTAATTATATCGCAAAATAAACCCTCCTTATTTCACTCTCAAACGAAAATATTTTCGCCCTGGACTTGAATACAAAATAATGCCTAGAAAAATCACTATTGCCCCTAGAAACTCTTTTGCTGTAAACGTCTCGCCCAAAACAAAATAATTGGTTATTGATGCAAAGAGCGGCTCTAAAGAAAAAACAAGTGCAATATAAACGGTAGTTAAATGTTTTTGCCCCCATACCGTTACGAAGTAGCAAAAAAGTGTTCCCAACAACCCTAAATATAAGACGTTGAATATGGCCTCGTTAGTAAACAAAATAGGGGAATTAGAAATGAAGCCTTGCTGAACAAATAATCCAATAAACGAAATCAAAGCAGCAAAAATAAATTGATAAAAAATTAAAGATAAAAAGTTAAGCTTACGCACATAATGACCAGATGCAACAATATGGAATGCACATAAAATTGCAGCAGCAAAGGTAATTATGTCTCCTGCATTAAAGGATGTCAACCCAGATTTTAGGGTAAGAAATGCCAAGCCAATGGTAACGCATAGGATAGAAATAACTTGTTTAAATGTAAATTTTTGCCAGCCGAATAAAAAAAGAATTACTGGGACCATAATAACTGCAGAGCAGGTAATAAAAGCACTATGGTTTGCAGAGGTTAAGCCAATACCTAAAGTTTGAGAAACATAAATAGCCCCCAATAAAATGCCCAATACAGCACCCGAGAGCATTGACTTTTTATCCATCAAGATAGTAGTTTTCCGCTTGGCTAGTATGTAAACCAATAATACAATTACGGCAATACCATTTCGAAGACCCGAAAGTAAATAGGCGTCTATTGATTCAGAAGCATCTTTGACAATGGTAAAGGTAGTTCCCCAAATTAGGCAGCACATAAATATGGCGGCCAAAGGCAAATGTTTTTTATATCTCTGTAAAGCGGACATTCAGATACAATTTTAAAATTAAAACAAACAAAAGCCTTGAAAACACAATGTTTTCAAGGCTTTTGTTTTGAGCGGGTGAAGGGATTCAAACCCTCGACCCCCACCTTGGCAAGGTGGTGCTCTAATCACTGAGCTACACCCGCTTTTAAAGTGCATGCAAATATAACAACGCTTTTATAAATTCAAAGAGATTCCTTGCGTTTTTAAGTATCTGAACAGAATTTTACTAAAATAGCTACTTAAAACATTTCTCTTTCATTTTGCAGAAACAATTAAGTTTATATATTTGCATCCGCTAAAGGAAAAATGTTTCCAACACTTAGCTTGAAATAATTGCACTACTTTGGTAAGACATTACTTAATGTTTGAGTTCGATTCTCTTTATTAGCACGCCAAACCACAAGTCTTAACATCCGTTAAGACATTATTGTGAGAATCCCATTCTGATGCCGATTTATCGGAATCATCAGAATGTGGATTATGCTCGAGTGGTGGAACTGGTAGACACGCAAGACTTAAAATCTTGTGTCCTCTGGGACGTGCGGGTTCAAGTCCCGCCTCGAGTACTAAAAGCCTCAACTTAGTTGGGGCTTTTTTGTTGCAAAACGTTTTTAAGTGGGCTTCCACCCCTTAATTACAAACGAAACCCCAAGCATTTATGTTTGGGGTTTTTATTTTTTTAGGAATCCTTTTTGAATATTCCTTCTTTTCACCATTTCAATTTCTATTATAAAAAACCGCAGGTAAGTCTATTAACAAATTATAAACTTTATATGTTGCAACACATAAAGTTTATACGTACATTTGTGGTATAATTTAACGAATATAAATACTATGAGTAACCCAAAAATAGCACAGAAAGCACCGTTCGTAATGGAAGTTAAGCCAGGTAAATACGCTTGGTGCTCTTGCGGAGAAAGCAAAAACCAACCCTATTGTGATGGATCACATAAAGGTACAGGCTTTACCCCAAACATAGAAGAAGTAGCAGAAACAAAGATGGTGGCTTGGTGTGGTTGTAAGCAATCCGGAAATGGATCTTTTTGTGACGGAGCTCATGCTAAATTGTAAGACTTCTTGACGGAATTGGTGTTAGATGAAGATCGAAGACGAAATACAGAGCAAGTTTAGAAACGAGAAGCACAAAGCCATGGTAAATCTACAGTTTACCCAGCTTGCTATTGCAAATAAATTAGGTGAAGTGTTTAAAAGGTCTAACATTTCAGCACAACAATATAATGTTTTAAGAATTCTGCGTGGTCAATATCCAAATTCAGCATCCATTGGATTAATCAAGGAGCGAATGTTAGACAAAAATTCGGATGTAAGTAGAATCATTGATCGGCTAAAACGAAAAAAACTACTTGCGCGTAAAGAATGTAAATTAGATCGTAGACAAAAGGATGTTACCATTAGTGATGAAGGATTAAAATTACTTGAAACGCTAGATCAAGATTTATCAAGCATCGAAAAAGTGATAGCAAATGTCTCCGATGAAGACGCGGTTAAGCTGAATTCTATTTTGGATGAAATAAGGCAAGGCCTTTAGTGATGGAATATTTAGTACCTTTAACCGTCTATTAAAATAGAATCATGATATTATTAGCAGCGCTTTCTACAGAAGGCAGAAATAAAGAAATAAAAGAAAGATTCGAAAAAGAACGCGGAAAACTATTTGGGTTTATTCGTAAAAGAGTAAATACTGAGCTAGATGCAGAAGACATTTTGCAAGATGTTTTTTTTCAATTTATTTCTTTTTACCGTGATTTAGAAAAAATAGAAAAAACATCTTCATGGTTATTTACAGTTGCTAAAAACAAAATTACAGATCTTTACCGTAAGAAAAAGAACGTCAACTTTTCTGAATTAAATAAAGGGGAAGAAAGCGGCAACAGCTTTGAAGATAATTATTCTGATTATGGTGACACCCCAGACACTATATTTTCAAAAGGTCAGTTTTGGGAAAGGCTAAGTGAAGTGTTAAATGAACTTCCTAAAGATCAAAAAGATGTTTTCATGTCACATGAAATGGATGGGAACTCTTTTAAGGATATCTCCAAACGAACAGGACTTCCAATAAACACACTTATTTCCAAAAAGAGGTACGCTGTTGTAGCCTTGCGCAAAAAATTAGGCGGAGTTCATAATGATATTATATCATTCTAATCAAACAATTTTCTTAATTAATAGGTAGTTTTTTGTCTTTTGACGAATACTCAGGAAACTTTTTTCTAGCAAAACGTTTCCAACGTGTAAAATCTATCTACATTTGCACTATGACACACGACAAAAGAAAAGAGATTGAACTTATTGGTTCTGTTGCTCAGCTTTTTATGAGGCTTGGAATTAGAAGCCTAACCATGGACGAAATTGCTCGTCAATTGGGAGTTTCAAAAAAAACACTCTATAAATACGCTTCTGACAAGAAGGAGCTGGTAACAAAAGCTGTCCAATTAGCAATCGATGAAGAAGAATGTGTGATGTCAGAGATGCATAAAGCAGAAGGGAGTGCTATCGATAAAATTTTTGCAATCAACGCAATGATTAGCGAGAAATTACAAAGCATTCAACCAGCTGTAATTTTCGATATGCAAAAATACTATCCTGAGGCATGGGCAATAATGGAGGAGCACAAATGTGTGTTTATTCATAACCAGGTTAAAGAAAACCTTGAAGAAGGAATAAAAGAGGGGTTGTATCGAAAAAACATGAACCCCGAACTGGTTACTAGAATTTATGTAACGTTAATAAATTCAATCTTCGACTCTCCCCTATACTCATTAAGTACTCATTCTTTCAAAGAAACGTATACAGAAGTGGTTCGGTATCATCTAAGAGGAATTACGAATGAAAAAGGCGTTGAGTATATGCAGCAATTGTTTAACAATCCGAATTCAGACACAATATGAAAAAACTAATACTAGTAATAGTCTTGCTTAGTGGTTATAGCTTAATTGGGCAAGAATCTTATAGCTTAAAACAAGCCAAAGAGTATGCGATTCAAAACAACGCACAGGTAAAAAATTCCTTGTTAGATGTTGAAATGGCACAACAAAAAATTAAAGAAACAACCGCGACAGGGTTACCGCAAATAACGGGTTCGGTCGCTTTTCAAAATTTTTTAGACGTCCCAACTTCACTTATACCAGCAAGCTCATTTGATGAAACTGCTCCTCCTAGCTTGTTAATACCGGTAAAATTTGGAACAGACTTCAACCTAAATGGGACATTACAAGTTTCGCAATTAATTTTTAGCGGAAACTACTTAGTTGGTCTTCAAGCCTCTCGAACCTACAAAGACATTAAAATTCAAATGGTAGAAAAATCTGAACTAGATGTTAAAGCGGCTGTGACTGAAGCATATTTCACCGTTGTGGTTTTGCAAGCTAACCTTGAGGCAATGGACTCAAGCTTAATTAAGATTAAACGAATACATGAAGACACCAAAATTTTAATTCAAGAGAAAGTATTGGAGCCAAGTTCAGCGCTGCAATTAGAGCTCTCCATAATGGAGCTTGAAAATGGGATAAAGCAAGTAAGTGATCAAATTATAATTGCAATAAAGCTGTTAAAATTTCAAATGGGATTAGAAATTAAGACAGAAATTAGCTTAAGCGATGATCTAACCACACTATCTGTTGGATTAGAAGGTGAGATTGCTTCTACTATCAATGTAGCTGAAAATATTGATTATAAGATGTTGCAAACCCAACTTAAGGTGAATGAGCTTTTAGTTAAGAATAAAAAGGCCGACTATTTACCAACTTTAGCAGGTTTCTTTTCGCATCAACAAGTTGCAATGGGAAATACGTTTAATTTCTTTGGATCTGATGGAAGTTGGTATCCAACAACGATATGGGGATTAAACTTATCGATTCCAATTTTTAGCGGTGGTCAAGGACCATCAAGACTGAAACAAGCTAAAGTTGAAACATTAAAAACTCAAAATAGAATCAAACAGTTAGACGAAGGTCTTCAGCTGCAAACAGCTCAAGCTACAACTGTTTATAACAATTCTTTGGAATCGCAAAAAACAAGAGAGAGGGCTGTTGAAATTGCGAACGAAGTCTTGCGAACAACTGAAGTAAAATTCAAAGAAAAAGTAGTTTCAGGAATGGAATTAACACAAGCACAAAGTCAGGTGATCCAATCCCAAACAAACTTAATCAATGCCAAATATGAAGTGCTAAAAGCGAAATTGGCAATAGACAAATTAATAAACAAATTATAGAACTTAAAACCTTAGTTATAATGAAAAAGCATATAGTAATACTTACAATTTTATCAGCCTCTTTGTTCCAAAGTTGCGGCAACCCTTTAGAAGGGATGGAAAAGCTGAAAGAAGAAAGAAAAACAGTTATAACCGAATTATCAACTCTCCAAACACTCCTAGATGAGCTGGATGAACAAATTACAGCGCTAGATACAACGTCAGTTGAAGCGGCAAAAAAAGTATCTGCAATAACAATTAATGAAGAAGTATTTGAACATTATTTCGAGATTCAAGGCTCCGTAAAAGCAGATAAAAATGTAATTGTAGTTCCAGAAGTTGGAGGCTTAATTAGTGAAATAAGCGTTCATGAAGGTGATCAAATTTTAGAGGGAAGTATTATTGCTAGAATCAATTCAGATGTGGTTTCCTCTAATATGAAAGAACTAGAAGAGCAAAGAGATTTGGCGAAATATATGTTTGATAAGCAACTGTCTTTGTATGAAAAAGGCGTAGGGACAGAGTTGGCATTAAGACAGGCGGAAGGTCAATTTAAAACATTAGAACAAACTATAAAATCAGTTCAAACACAACAGGGTAAATTTCTTGTTAGAGCTCCGTTTGACGGTTACGTGGAACAAGTGTTTCCCGTACAAGGAGAAATGGCTGGGCCCGCATCTCCAATTATTCGCTTAATCGCATTAGATAAAATGAGTGTAAAAGCAGACATTTCTGAATCTTATTTGAGAGGAATTAATATGAATAGCGCTGCACAGTTGCGATTTCCTTCTTTAGATCAAGAACCAATGGTTGGATTAAAATTAAAGCGAATTGGAAAGTTTGTAAACCCTGTTAATAGAACAATTACTGTAGAAATAGATGTTCCTGCCAAAGTAGAAGGTGTAGTACCGAATCTAATGTCCGTGCTTAGAATTAGAGATTACGTTGATTCAACTGCTTTAGCTGTGCCAACAAGTGTAATTCGTAAAGATGTAGAAATCCCTAGCGTATATATAATTAAAAATGGTAAAGCGATTAGAACAGAAGTTGTACTTGGAAGAAGTTCTGGAGACTATACCGTTATCGAATCAGGAATTTCTAATGGAGATCAACTAGTTGACAAGGGGTTAAGAGGTCTGAAAAAGGATATTGAAGAAATAAAAGTAGATTAATTAACGCTGAAAATTGAATAGTATGGAACAGAATAAACCCATTGGGACCAAATTTAAAGAATTTGCGCTTTCAACATTAGCTGTTAATAATAGAAAAACCGTTTACCTGGTGTTAGCAATATTGCTCATCGGCGGTATTAGTTCCTATCAAAATATGTCGAGAGAGGCATTCCCTGAAATTCAAATTCCAGAGATTTATGTGAATGCAGCTTACCCTGGAAATTCTCCAGAAATTGTGAGAGATAAAATTATTAAACCGCTTGAAAAGGAGTTGAATACGATACCAGGAATTGACGAGATTAAATCCACAGCGATGCAAGATTTTGCTGTTTTAAATATCAAATTCGATTTTAGTGTTTCGCCTGATGACGCAAAAGATTTAGTAGAAGAGGCATATAATGATGCCAAAACGGATAAAAGTTTTGCAAAGGACCTCCCATTTCCTGCAACAATTGCGCAAATGGATATGACTAACATGCCTATTATTAACTTGAATTTATCGGGTGATTTTCCGGTGCAATATCTAAATGACAAAGCCGAATACTTAGAGGATTTAATAGAAGCAATCCCTGAAATAAGCGGGGTTCAAATTAGAGGAGTTCAAGATAGAAAACTGAAAATAGAAGTAAATAAATTCAAAGCAGAAGCAGCAAAAGTAAGTTTTCAAGACATCGAAAAAGCTATTCAAAATGATAACTTAATGATGGGGGCAGGAAACATGAGTATTGATGGAATCGATCATTTTGTTGTTATCGATGGTAAACTTAATTCCATTGATAAGTTAAAACAACTGGTTGTAAAGCACGAAGATAATGATGATGTATTCCTTCATGAAGTTGCTGACATAAGTTTTGGAGATACTGATACAACTAGTTTTGCTCGCCAAAGTGACAATCCAGTAGTAATGATCGATATAAAAAAGCGATCAGGGTCTAACGTTATTAATGCGATTGATCAGGTGAAGGTGGTTATTCAAGAAGCAGTAGAAGATGGTGTTTTGGATGGAATTAATTACACCTATACGAATGACCAATCCAATAAAATTAGATCACAAGTAAGTAATTTAGAAAACTCGATCATATTCGGGGTTATTCTGGTTGTTGCTGTATTGTTATTCTTCTTAGGGTTGAGAAATGCATTATTTGTTGGTGTTGCGATTCCATTATCTATGTTTATGTCGTTCATGCTGTTGCATAATTTTGGAGTTACACTAAACATTATGGTACTCTTTTCTTTGGTGCTTGCACTCGGCATGCTCGTCGACAACGGCATAGTGGTGGTTGAAAACATTTACCGCTTGATGGATGAGGAAGGAATGGATAGTTTTGAAGCCGCAAAAAAAGGTGTAGGGGAAGTTGCTTGGCCTATTATTGCTTCTACAGCAACTACCTTGGCAGTGTTTATACCATTGGCATTATGGCCAGGGATAATGGGAGAATTCATGCAGTATCTACCTATTACTTTAATGATAGTTCTCGGTTCATCATTGTTTATAGCATTAGTTGTTAATCCTGTTCTTACCGCGGTTTTAATGAAAGCGAATGAGACTCCTGGCAGCCATAAGAGAATCTGGATGGTATTTGGTGTCTTTCTTTTACTAGGCCTATTGTCTTATGGCAGCTCCGTTGGAATCGGCAATTTGTTTATTGTATTTGCATTACTGGTAATCTTGAATAGGTATGTTTTACTGCCTGCTACAATCAAATTTCAAAATGGCTTTTTACCCAAACTTGAAAATTTCTATAAGAACTTTTTGACCTCAATCATGAAAGGAAAGAGATCTCTTTACATTTTTATTGGAACCTTCGGGCTATTACTAATTTCGTTTGTTTTGATGGGCTTATTTCCTCCAAAAGTGTTGTTTTTTCCAGATAATCAGCCTAACTATTTAAACATTTATGTAGAGCATCCTGCCGGAACAGGCATTTCAGTTACAAATCAAACAACAAAAGAGGTTAAAAATGTAATTGATGCTGTTTTGAATAAAGAAAGGTCAGTAGGTAACAAAGTGCTTTCTTATAATGGTGTTTTTGATACAGAAAAAACAGTCTTAGAGGATGGCACAAAACAGGTTGACACCATTCGTTTCATTGAGTCTATAATTGAGCAAGTGGGAAAAGGGACAAGTGACCCTATGGAGGGACCTTCTTTTGGAGAAACTCCACACAAAGCAAGAATCACAGTTTCGTTTTCAGAATTTTCGCACCGCAAAGGGCTAAGCACAGGTGATGTAATGATGGCTATTGAAGATTCACTTAGAACCTGGCCTTATGCTGATGTTAAAATTATTGTTGGGAAAGAACCAAATGGCCCACCACAAGCCCCTCCCATTAATTTAGAAATTACAGGAAGTGAGAACTATCGTGACTTAGTAATTGCTGCCGAGAAGGTGCAATCGTTTTTAAACGACCAACATATTGATGGAGCGCCCCTCTTATCTGTAGATGTTAAATTGAATAAAGCCGAAATTAATATTCAATTAGATCGCGAATATTTAAGAACAAATGGAATGAGCACAGGGCAAATAGCAAGTACTATTAGAACTGCACTATTTGGAAAAGATGTTTCAACGTACGATTACGAAGATGACTCTTATGATCTTAATCTTCGCTTGGGAAGATCGTTTAGAGGTGGAATAGATGACCTGTTAGACCAGAAGATAATGTTTATGAATAATAAGGGACAAAAGTTAAATATCCCCATAAGGTCTGTTGTAAAAGACGTAAAAGTTAATTATACAAACAGTTCAATCAAGCGCTTGGATTTAGTAAATATTGTGACGGTGTTCTCAGGTGTAGAACAAGGGGCAAATGCAAATGAAGTGGTAGATGCGTTTAAATCTAAAATGAAAGAATTTGAAAAAACAGAAGAATGGAAAGAATTAGCTGAAAGCGGCATAGAATATAATTTTACCGGCCAAATGGAAGAACAAGCAAAGGAAATGGCCTTCTTAAGCAAGGCGCTATTAATAGCTGTCTTTTTAATCCTCTTAATTATTGTAACTCAGTTTAATTCATTTTCCACGCCGACAATCATTCTTTTATCAGTTGTTTTAAGTTTGGTAGGAGTGTTTATGGGAATTGTAATTGCGCAGGACGATTTCGTTGTAATTATGACGATGATTGGTATTATTTCATTGGCAGGAATCGTTGTGAACAATGCAATTGTTTTGGTTGACTACACAAACCTGCTTCGGAAACGAAAAAGAGATGAATTAGGCCTAACAGAAGCAGTGCAACTGCCAATCGAAGAGATAAAAAATGCAATTATTCTAGGAGGTAAAACAAGATTAAGGCCGGTGCTGCTAACAGCAATTACAACAATCTTAGGTCTTCTTCCAATGGCTACTGGGATGAATATCGATTTTTTCTCCTTGTTTTCAGAGTTTGATCCTAAAATATTTTTTGGGGGAGATAATGCAATGTTCTTTGGGCCAATGAGCTGGACAATTATCTATGGTTTAACCTTTGCAACGTTTTTAACACTGGTTGTAGTTCCTTCGATGTATTACCTGCTTTATAGATTAAAAGTTTGGATGTATCGCGTTTTTAAATGGGAATTGAAAAGCAATATATAGAGATTATCCTGAGAACTTTTAAATACATTTAAAATAGTCGAATGGCTCCATACAATCGTTACACTGATATAATGCTTTGCATGCGGTTGATCCAAATTGACTAATCATTTTAGAGTTTGTGGACTTACACTGTGGGCAAGTTACAGATTTTCTATCGTCCACTAATAACGCGTTTTTGTCTGTAGTTTTTTGCTCAGGCGGAGCAATTCCATAGTCTTGTAATTTCTTTTTTGCCTCCTCACTCAACCAGTCAGTTGTCCAAGGTGGATCGTAAGTTGTTTTAATCGAAACATTATCATAACCATATTTATTTAAGGTTGTTACAATGTCAGCTTCAAATACGTTCATTGCCGGACAACCGGAATAGGTTGGCGTAATGGTAACGATTATTTCATTGTTGATTTCATCAATTTTTCGAACAATCCCTAAATCATGTATCGATAATACCGGAATCTCTGGATCAGGAATTTCTTCAAGTAATTTCCATATTTTGTCTTTTGTACTCATTAAATCAATAGTCGTTTTTATCGTTTAGCTAAGCGGTGTACATCACTAACTTAGCACTACCAAACTTAGTAATATTTGCTGTACTTTGCTAACCTACTTTATTCATAAGTGACACAGAGCACTGATAACAGAAGGCTGTTCCGATAGCTATCGGAACAACAGACTCTTCTTATAAATGCCTACGAGCAAATATTACGTGCTAACAGACAAACCTTTCAGAAAACTACCAAGTTAGGTATACCGCTTAGGTGTTGTTAGCCAAAGTTGTTTTTGATTTCTTGGAATATTTTTTCAGGGTCTTGTCGGTTGTCAATTAAATTTAAAATAAAGATAGTCTCTTCTTGTATTTCATATAGAATTGACGTTTGTTTCGTTATAACTGCTTTACGAAGCTTCTTGTCAAATTGACTATACGCAAAAATTTCTGGATTACTTTTGATAGCATCCAAACTAGAATCAAATTTAGAAAAGAAAGAATTAACTGATTTTTCTCCCCAACCTTCTCTAAGATAGATTGTAAGTTTCTCCAGCTTATAAGCGGATAATTTTGAAAATTCAATTTTCATTAAGTCGATTTCTTAACGATTCCCAATTTTCAGTTTCTCCGTTCAAAATCTGTTTTCTACTTATTTCTACTTCCTGTTTTTGGCTATCTGATAGCTCAGTCCAAAAATCATTTGACTCTGACTTAATGAAGTCGTTAATTTTCTGAATTAAAGCAGCATTTTTTGAATTTAATATAAATTGTGCCAATTCAATTTTTGTGGATTTTAAATCTATATTCATAACAATACAAATATACGGTTTTTTCGATAAATTGTTTCAGCAACCTTATTTTGGCTAACAAAGATATTAATTACAAAAAGAACTTGAAATGACTTTTGTCAAGAATTAACCAACTCGGTTAATTTGTCTAAAACTAATATTCAATGTTTTTTCTAGAAATCGAAGCTGCTTCATATCGTAAGATGTTACTAAACTTAATGACACCCCTTCCTTTCCGGCGCGAGCAGTTCTACCACTTCGGTGCGTATAATACTCATCTTTATCCGGAAGTTGATAATGAACAACATAAGCCAACCCTTCAATGTCGATCCCTCTAGCAGCTAAATCTGTAGCGACAAGTAGCTGTAAGGTTCCTTTCTTAAAGGCGCGCATTACTTTGTCGCGTTCTATTTGTTTCAAATCACCATGAATAGCATCCGTAGCTATGTTTTTTGCAATTAATTGCTTCGCCAATTTTTGAGTAACAGCCTTTGTTCTGCAAAAAACTAGTCCTCTGTTTTCTCCTTCTGATTTTAAAAACTGTAATAAAACATGCAGTTTTTCTGCTTCATCACAAATAAGATATTGATGATGAATTTTACTATTTACTACATTTTGTGCATTTACTGCAATTCGGTGGGCATTTTCAGACATGTGTTCGTTAACAATCTGTCTAATTCCTTGCGGCATGGTTGCAGAGAAAAGCCATTTGCTTTCAACTGCGCCTAAAAACCCAAGGATTTCGTCAAGTTCCGACTTAAACCCCATGCTGAGCATTTCATCCGCTTCATCTAAAATAACTGTTTTTACATTTTGTAAATCAATTGCTTTTCTTTTAACTAAATCTATCAACCTTCCCGGTGTCGCAACTACAATATGTGTTGGTCTTCTTAGGGCTACTATTTGCTTTTCAATGTAAGCTCCACCATAAACAGCTTCGGTAAATATTTTATCTGTATACTTTGTAAATCGAAACAACTGTTTGGCAACTTGTTGTCCTAGTTCTCTTGTTGGACAAAGAATAAGTCCTTGAATTACATTTTTTTTTGTGTCAATTTTATGCAGCAAAGGCAGTCCATAAGCAGCTGTCTTTCCTGTTCCCGTTTGCGCTTGTGCAACAATATCCGTTTTACCTGCTAACAACAAGGGTATTGCTTCTTTTTGAATCTGCGTGGGCTTTACAATGTTTAAATCATTTAACCCTTTAATAAAATCTTCCCTTATGCCAAGTTTTTTAAATTCTTCCAAAACAGTAACTTTTAATGATAAAAGGCAAAAGTACTTATTAATCGCACGGAAATACTATGAAATAAGCCGATTTTGTTTTATATCCCTTTATATAATATTACTTTTGAAAAAAAAATAAAATGAGCGATACAAATCATAAAGTAATTTCGATAGAGTACAACCTATTTAAAGACACTGCTGAAGGTGAACAAATTGAGTCTACAGTAGGAAAAGATCCTTTAGTTTTTTTATCGGGAAAAGGAATGATGCTTCCTGATTTTGAAGTTAACATTGTTCCCTTAAATACCGGAGACACTTTCTCTTTTGGAATTGCATCTGACAAAGCCTACGGACCCAGATCAGAAGAAGCTATTATTGAATTGCCACATGACATGTTTATGGAAGAAGGTAAATTGGTAGAAGAGGTAAAAGTGGACAATGTACTTCCATTGGAAGACCAAAATGGACAAGTTCACCCTGCAAAAGTAAAGTCTATTAACGAGACAACGGTAACGGTTGATGTAAACCACCCTCTAGCGGGTCAAGACCTACATTTTACTGGAAGTATTGTTGAGGTAAGAGAAGCAACTGCCGAAGAATTAGAGCATGGTCATGTTCATGGTCCTGGAGGTCACGAACACTAGAAACTATATTTAATAAACGAAAAGCCTCTTCGACCAATCATTGGTTTAGAAGAGGCTTTCGTTTATACCTTAAGCCCGATTTAAGGTTGTATGTTATAAACACATCAAAAAACTGAATACATTTGTCGGATATGTCAGGATCAATATCTATTAACCCAAACTTACCAACTACCGAAAGGTATCTTCTGCTTGAAGAGCAGGTTAAGGCTCTGGTGTATGGTGAGGAGGACCTCATAGCAAACTTGAGCAATGTTATGTCAGCCTTGAAATATGGTATGAATTATTTTTGGGTTGGGATTTATAAAGTTACTGATGACCAACTTGTTTTGGGTCCGTTTCAAGGGCCAGTTGCTTGTACTAGAATTCTAAAAGGGAGAGGTGTTTGTGGTACTTGTTGGGAGAAAAATCAGACAATTATTGTAGGCAACGTAGATGAATTTCCGGGTCATATTGCTTGTAGTTCAGACACTAAATCTGAAATTGTTCTGCCTGTTAGAAATAAGGAAGGAGAAGTTGCGTTTGTTCTGGATGTTGATAGTACCAACTTGAACGACTTTAGTGCTGAAGATCAAAAAGGTTTGGAAAAAATTGTAACTATTATTGAATCGATCCTTTGAAACTTATCTCATACATAGCACTAGTAGCGGCAATATTTATTTTTAGTCGGTGTGCTCAACAAATGGCTCCATCTGGAGGGGGCAGAGATCTTTACCCGCCAACATTAGACACCAATAAGTTGACTCCAGCTATTCCTGCCAACTTTTCAACCAATTTTAAAGCTAATCAAATTGTTTTGCAATTTAATGAGTATTTCGTTTTGGATAAGCCCATAAAGAACATAATCATTACTCCTGTTCTTAGCCAGAACCCTAGTTATCGCATTAAAGGGAAAAAGCTAATAATTGGATTGGGAGAGGGCCTAAAAGACAGCACTACATATACAATCAACTTTGGAGCCGCGATTAAAGATATTACAGAAGGGAATGTGACAAAGAACTTCAATTATGTTTTTTCAACTGGAAGCTATATAGATTCTCTCTCCTTTAAAGGAACAGTATACGACGCCTTTACAAGGTCGGGAGTGGAAAATGCTACTGTAATGCTATATGAAGAAAATACCGACTCCATTCCATTTAAAGAAAAACCAATGTACTTTGTTAAAACAAACAAGAGTGGGAATTTTACGATGGAATACTTAAAAGCAGGGAAATATAAAGCCGTTGCCCTATTAGACGAAAACAACAATTACCTGTTTAGCCCAAAAAGTGAAGCGATTGCGTTTTCAGACAATCAAATTGAAATTCCACAATCAGTAACTGATACTTTGGAAAATAGGTTCCTTCTTTTTAAGGAAGATTTGAAAAAGCAATTTGTTCTGGATAATAAATATATGCCCCAAGGGAAGGTCAATTTAACAATGAATAGATCGTCTGACGACTTAGTGATATCAGGTATTAATGGGCTTAACTTAAATCCAACTTGGATTAATTATTCTGTTGAAAAGGATTCTATTGAATTTTGGATTGACACGAATGAAACAAAGGAAAAGTTTTTTTCTATTTTAATTGACGACAAATCAAATGGTTACACAGACACGATTAAAATTACAACTCCAACGCCAAAAAAAGCGCAACCCTCTCCTTTTATCATTGCCCACAATGCTAAAAAAGGGTTAGAAAACAACTCGGACCTTAGTCTTCTTTTTAACAAGCCTTTGTCCAAAATTGATGACTCAAAAATGAAACTGGAGCTAAGGGAAGAAGAAGTTCCTTTTAGTGTTACTCAAAATAGCGTCAGAGAAGTAACCGTTTCTTCAAGATGGATCCCAGGGAAAAAATATGTACTTACTCTTTATCCGAATGCCTTTACAAACATACTTGGTGAAAGCACCGATACTGTTAAGGTTTCCTTTAAGTATAAAGAAGAGAAAGACTATGGTAAGTTATTGCTTAACATCGAAGTTGAGGAAGGGGATTATATTTTGCAACTGCTTAAAGAAGGAAAGGAGGTTGGCGAGAAAACATTTAAGGGGGATACTTTTAAGTACGATTACAATCAACTAGGGCCCGGTAAATACCAGTTAAAATTAATATACGATAAAAATAGCAACAGCAAATGGGACACGGGAATTTACTTGAAACATTTACAGCCTGAAACGGTGCTTTACTACAATGGAGAAATTTCTATTCGACAAGGATGGGATATTGATGTTACTTGGAAGTTGTAGAACATTCTTACATTATATTTTAAAAGTTTTTAAAAACACAAGCACGGGGATCAATGCAAACCACCCTTTTTAAAAACTCCAATGTTACCTGCTATTTACAAACACCGCCAAATCGTTTATTTGGCTTTTAAAATGAATAAGATAAAAACAAAACCTAACCGTTATGGACAGTCTTTAAAAATTAAAATATGAGTATTACGAAAAAAGAATTAGTAATTAACTTAAAACCTGTTAATTGTCCGAAATGCGAAACTGAACAACCCAAAATCAGAAAACCAAAAGGTTGGAAAGAGATTATATGGGGTGGTTACACCTGCAATAATTGCGGATGTAAAATGGATAAGTACGGAACAGAAAGAAAATAGAATT
>CAWUXI010000037.1:0-16661 GCA_963926405.1 uncultured Flavobacteriales bacterium | reverse complement strand
GCCGCAAGAAAGCAAGCGCGGATAGACTCTGGAAAAGATATTTTAGTTGGAGTTAATGCTTATCAGACTGACAGCAAGGAAGAAATCGACATACTAGAGGTTGACAATACAAAAGTTCGGTTATCCCAAATTGCACGTTTGGATAAAATTAAATCCGAAAGAAATAACATAAAAGTGCAAAATGCGTTAGACAAAATAACCGAAGCTGCTAAAACAGGTGAAGGTAATTTACTGGAACTCGCTATTGTTGCAGCAAGAGAAAGAGCTTCTTTAGGAGAAATTTCTTTGGCAATGGAAAAACATTTTAATAGATTTAAGGCGACAATTCGCTCTATCTCGGGTGTATACTCATCAGAAGCTATGGAAGATAAAGACTTTAAAAAGGCAATTGAGTTGAGCAATCAGTTTGAAAAACTAGAAGGCCGGAGACCACGTATTATGATTGCAAAGATGGGCCAAGATGGACACGACAGAGGTGCAAAAGTTGTTTCTACTTCGTTTGCTGATATAGGATTTGACGTTGATATTGGACCTTTGTTTCAGACACCCGAAGAAGCGGCGAAACAAGCTGTAGAAAATGACGTTCACTTATTAGGAATTTCATCTTTAGCTGCTGGTCACAAAACGCTGGTCCCGCAAGTAATAGCAGAATTAGAAAAATTAAACAGAGGAGATATTATGGTAATTGCTGGGGGTGTAATTCCGCAGAAAGACTACCAATTTTTGTTTGACGCTGGAGTAGCAGCTGTTTTTGGACCTGGAACAAAAATAAGTAAGGCAGCGCAGGATATATTACAAATTCTTATTAAAGGAGCTAATTAAATATGGGGTTATTTAGTAAAAATAAGGAAACGATTAAGAAAGTAGGCAAGACCTCAATTAAACCAATTAATTATCCTCCGAAGATATTAGTTGCTTGGGGTGAAGCTATTTCTGGAAACTCAAAAATACTGGATTGGTTAATGAAAAATGGCTACCCTGAGTTAGGTATTTTTTGCCATGCATTAAAAAACGATATTAAAGGGAAAGATTGGTTAATGAATAACGGCTACCCGCATTTATTGGCAATGATTTCTGCTGGTGAAGGTGATGAAATAGCTTTAAAATGGTTAACTGAATTTAATTTTGATTTATTAAAATACATGGGGTTAGCTATAGATAACCACGAAGGAGCTCAAAAATGGCTGAGAGAATATGATATGATGTATGCAACCTTAGCTTTTAAGATGGCAGAAGTTAAAAATCACATCGAAATGAGAAATAACGACCCACATACATTGAATATTTAATGAAAATTCTAGGAATTATACCAGCGCGATTCGCTTCCACTCGATTGGAAGGCAAACCATTGAAAGATATTTGTGGAAAAACAATGATTCAACGCGTTTATGAACAAGCAAAAAAAGCTTTAGAACACGTTTATATTGCAACGGATGATTCTCGAATAGAAGCAGAAGTGAAAAGCTTTGGTGGAAATGTGGTAATGACCTCGGAAGAACACACTACCGGAACCAATAGATGTGTTGAAGCATATAACATAGTTCAAAAGGAATTAAATATTGATTTTGATGCTGTGCTGAACATCCAAGGAGATGAGCCATTGTTGGAACCTGAAATTCTAACAAGCTTAGCGAATTGTTTTAATGATCCTTCAACCGAAATGGCAACATTAATTAGGCCAGTTAATAATAAAAAAGAACTTTTATCGACAAGTGATATTTGGGTTGTAATTGACAAAAATGATTATGCCTTATATTTTAGCAGAGAGGTAATACCACATGTTAGAGGGGCACGCAAGGATGATTGGGTTGAGCACCATGCTTATTATAAGCATATTGGAATGTATGGATTTACTCCCAAAGCAATTATGCAATTTGCTTCGATGGATCAAACAAGTCTGGAAAAATCCGAATCTTTAGAACAGTTGCGCTGGCTAGAAAATGGAGGCAAAATAAAAGTAGCTCATACTACCCATCATGCTTTATCGGTAGACACGCAAGAAGATTTAGATGAAGTCATTGAGATAATTCAAAAAAGAGGTATCAAATTTGATTAAGCCAGATTTATATGAAATTAGCTCTACTACTTCTATTACTTCCGTTTATCACCCACTCCCAAAACCAATACATCGAAAAAGTAGTAGAGCACCGAAAAGAGAAAAACGCTGAATACAAAGACGCATTAAAGTCTCCTTTTCATAAAGAACAAATTGCCAATTTTGATAGTTTGAATTATTTTGCGCCAAATCAAAAATTTAATATTCAAGCAAAATTTGTAAAAGAACTTGGTGCCGCTTTCGACCTGACCACTTCTTCTGGGAAATTGAAAAAGTTTAGAGTTTATGGCAACCTCTTTTTCAGTATAGATAGTATCGATTATGTTCTTCCTATCTACCAAAATTTAAAGCTGATGACGAATCCTCTTTATCAAAATTACATCTTTATTCCTTTTACAGATCTAACAAATGGAGAAGAAACCTATGGAGGCGGAAGGTATATTGAGGCTACAATACCTACTTCAAATACATTTAATTTAGACTTCAACTATTGCTTTAACCCCTATTGTCATTATACAACTGGATATAATTGTCCAATACCACCAAAAGAAAATTTTTTAGACCTTAGAATTGAAGCAGGGGAAAAAGTATACGAAGAACATTAGGCTCTTATCGTTATCTTTTTAATCAAAGTCTTCGTTTTCAATTTTAAACACATATAGTAAGTTCCCACTTCAAAACTTCGGGTTGCTAATGCCAATCCTCTATCGGAAAATACCTCTATTAATGTTGTACTAATCAGCACACCTTCTAATAAATATAGTTTTAAGCTAACTTGCTTGTTGAATTCTGTAATGAATTCAAAATTAATATTTGCTCCTTTATTTATTGAATCAATGGAAAACTCAATATTTCCTGAAGTTTCAATAGAATAAGGAATTGAGTCATTCTGACTAAAGGATCCTAACTGACCTAATAGACAAATAATAAACAATATTCGTTTCATGTTTAAAATATTACTAATTCTTAAATCTCTTCAATCAAACCAACAAAAAGTTTCGTCAACTTCTTTTCTGCTTTACCTGCAACAGCAATAATATCATCGATTTTGACTGGCTTTAAGTTCTCAGGATCACATTCATCCGTTAATACAGAAACAGCACAACATGTCAATTCCATGTGCCGAGCAGCAATAATTTCTGGTATAGTACTCATACCAACAGCATCACCCCCTAAGATTCTGAGCATTCTATATTCAGCAGGTGTTTCTAACATTGGTCCTTCAGCAGAGATATAAACGCCTTTGTTTAAAACAAACCCCTCTCGCTTTGCTATAACTTCCAATTTATTACCTAAATCCTTTGAATAAGCTTCACTCATATCAGGGAATCGAGTACCTAAATCAATTTCATTTTTTCCTAATAAAGGATTGAAAGGAAATTTATTGATATGATCTGTGATTAACATCAAATCTCCTTTTTTGAATTTAAGGTTCATTGCGCCAGATGCATTCGAGATCAATAAAACTTCAATTCCTAATTGTTTTAATACGCGAATTGGAAAGACAATCTCTTCCATGGAGTAGCCCTCATAAGCATGAAATCGACCTTGCATAGCAATTACTTGTTTACCACCTAAAACCCCATACAACAACTTCCCTGAATGGGATTCAACTGTTGACAACGGAAAGTTTGGGATTTGCTCATAGGGTATTTCTAATTCAACTTTTATCTCTTTAACTAAGTTCCCTAAACCCGTTCCTAATACAATTCCTATTTGAGGACTTGCAATTCCTTTTGCTTTTAAAAAACTTACCGATTCGGTAATCCGTTCTAAATTCATTCGGCTTTTTTCTTTTTGAACTAATTAAGTTTATTGACTCACTCTTCTATATACCCTCTCAAATCGCCTAAATCCTCTTCTATATCAACATCAGAAAGAGTCGGTAACAAATAATGTGATTTTTCTTGGTTTTTAATATCTAGTAAAGTATCTAAAAATACATTTTCGGCACTCCATTCCTTGTTTTGAAATATTTCTAAATTAAGTTCCTTCATCCCAATTAAATAATACCCTCCATCTTTAGCTGGTCCGAGAACGTAATCACTTTCTTCAAGAGCTTTAAACGCCTCTTCGATTATACCTGAATTTAATTCAAAACAATCACTTCCAATTAAAACAACTTTACCTGCCCATTCACCAAAGCTATGTTTGATAGCATTGTACATTTTATTACCTAAGTCATCTCCTTTCTGAATATGCTTTTCATAAACCAAATCATTAAATTGATCCATATTCTGTACAAATTCCGAATAATATAATTTCTTTTCCGCATATACAGGCAAGGTGACCTGAAAAGTTTGCTCCAATAACAACTTATAAATATACAACGCCTTTTCATCCCCTATTGTACTAGCCAAGCGGGTTTTCACCTTTCCTAGTTCTGGGTTTTTAACAAATATGATAAGATGATTAATACTCATGGAACGAAGGTAAGAAATATCCGTTAGTTCGTTTTATTTTCAAGCAATTTGATAAGGTAAACTTAAATTTGCTCTCACATGGCCTCCAAAATAGTAATTTTCAGACTCTCCGAAATTTAAATTTTATTAGCTAATTATAAACAATAACATAGTAAATTTGCACCAATGCAAGAAGAGATTAACAAAGCAATAACTGTACTAGAAAATGGAGGTATTATTCTTTATCCTACAGATACTATTTGGGGACTAGGTTGTGATGCTAAGAATGAAGCAGCTATTCAAAGAATTTACGATATAAAAAAAAGAATACATTCTAAATCCTTGATAATTCTTTTAGATGATGACAGAAAATTGAATCGTTTTGTAAGGGAAGTCCCAGAAGTTGTTTGGGACATCTTGGATTATGCTATAAAACCTACTACCATAATTTATCCCGAGGCCATCAATTTGCCAAAAAACTTAGTAGCTTCAGATGGGTCAATTGCCATTCGGATTACAAAAGATGATTTTTGCAAAAAATTAATACAAAGGTTTAAAAACCCAATTGTTTCAACCTCTGCAAATATTGCTGGAAGTAATGCTCCAAAAGATTTTAAAGACATTGCCCTTGAAATTTTGAAAGCAGTAGACCATGTAGTACATTTGGGCGCTTCTGAAAAAAATAACGAACCATCATCAATAATTAAAATAGGCCTAAACGGTGAACTCAATATCATCAGAAAATAATAAGAAAATTCAAAAAGTAATTCATGACAAGGTGTTTAGGGTTGTGTCTGAATGTGGAGAAGAATTAGGTAAACCAGTTTTTGTTATTGGTGGCTATGTTCGTGATTTAATATTGGAAAGACCGAGTAAAGACATTGATTTTGTGAT
The DNA here is from genome assembly GCA_963926405.1 of uncultured Flavobacteriales bacterium. GTDB lineage: Bacteria > Bacteroidota > Bacteroidia > Flavobacteriales_D > Parvicellaceae > CALSMU01. Next base: position 11,309 of record CAWUXI010000037.1, on the reverse strand, counting down.
AGCCGGATCCGGGATAGCATTGGCAGAACTAGTGGCTAAAAAACTAGATGCAACAAAAGTTTCTTTCTTTAAAACTTACGGTACAGCCATGATTCATCACAATGGATTTGACTTGGAATTCGTTGGTGCCAGAAAAGAGTCTTACAATCGAGAATCGAGAAACCCTATTATCGAAGATGGAACATTGGAAGACGATCAAAAAAGAAGAGATTTCACCATTAACGCAATGGCCATAAGCTTGAACAAAGATAATTATGGAACTTTAATCGACCCATTTGGAGGAATTAATCATTTAGAAGAAGGAATTATTAAAACGCCTCTCGACCCTAGCCTTACTTTTTCTGATGACCCATTAAGAATGATGCGTGCAGTGCGTTTTGCTTCTCAGTTAAATTTCAATATTGATTCAGAAACATTCAAAGCACTCAAAATTAACAAGGATAGAATCGAAATTATTACCCAAGAAAGAATTACGGATGAAATGAATAAAATTATTCTTTCGAATCATCCTTCAATCGGTTTTAAGTCATTATTCTCATCGGGCATTTTACGGATTATTTTTCCTGAAATGGCAGAATTACAAGGAGTTGAAAATATTAATGGTAAAACGCATAAAGATAACTTCTACCATACTTTAGAAGTTCTAGAAAACATCTTACCCAACACACATGATTTATGGTTAAGATGGGCTGCAATTATGCACGATATTGCAAAACCGCCAACCAAACGATTTCATTCTAAAGCAGGATGGACCTTTCATGGACATGAAGATAAAGGCGCTAGAATGGTTCCTATAATTTTCAAACGAATGAAGTTACCGCTAGACCATAAAATGAAGTTTGTACAAAAAATGGTTCAACTTCATTTACGTCCAATTGCGCTTACGAAAGAAATTGTTACAGATAGTGCGTTAAGACGTTTACTTTTTGATGCAGACCAAGACTTAGAAGCATTGATGAAGCTTTGTAGAGCAGATATTACTTCAAAGAATGAAACTAAGGTCAAAAAATATTTAGAGCGATTTTCAGAGGTTGAACTCAAAATTAAAAAAGTCGAAGAAAGAGATAAAATACGAAATTGGCAACCACCCGTTTCTGGAGAAGTTATCATAGAGGCATTTAACTTGAAACCATGTAAGCACATTGGAGAGATAAAAGATGCTATAAAAGAAGCTATCTTAGAGGGCGATATTGAAAACAATTACGCTGCAGCATATAAATATATGCTTGCAAAAGGGAAAGAATTAGGACTTATAGCCGAAACGAATTAAAATGAAGACATACGTTTTTAGAGTAGTAGCAGACATCAAGGAAGATGTATTTAGAGATATTGAGATTTTAGGATCTCAAAACTTTGAAGACTTACACGATATGATTATTGAATCTTTCGACTTTACAGGAGATCAAATGGCATCCTTTTACATGAGTGATGAAAACTGGGATAAAGGTGAAGAAATTGGACTAATGGACATGGGGTTTGGGGAAGAACAAGGACCCCGAATGATGAATGTTACCACTATTAAGGAAATGGTAAGCAAAAAAAACGAAAAGATATTATACCTCTACGATTTTCTTAGAATGTGGATTTTTTACGTTGAATTTTTTGAAGAAAGAAACTTTAAAGAAGGAACCAGATATCCTAGATGTATTCGTGAAGCTGGTTTATCTCCAGAAGAAACCTCAAAAGAAATTCCAGACTTAACGGAAGGGATGTTTGATGAAGAACCAAAAAAGAAATCAAAGCAAGATGAAATTGATGATATTCTAAATGAATACAGCGACAATGAATTTGGTGAAGAAATTGACGGTGAGGGTCATGAGAATATAGATGATTACGATTTTTGACCTAAAATAAACTTTAGGAACTTCTACCAGAATTTACAAATATTCCGTTTAACATTTATTTTAAACTTCGATTAAACCTTCTGTTATCTTTGTAGTCTCAACCGAATAAGAAACCTATAGATGCTAAAATTTTTACTATTTACAACCCTGTTATTAAGTTGTTTATTTATAAATGCTCAAAGACCTGGAGGAAGTCAAAATTCAGGAGAAAGGAACGGTAATTTTGTTGGGAAAATTAGTGGGAAAATTATTGATGCGGCTACAAAAAACCCCATGGAATACGCAACCATAACTATTTTTCGTATGCGAACCATGGAATTAGCTTCAGGAATAACTTCAGGGAAAAATGGCGAATTCTTACTTGATAGCATAAAAGGCGGAATGTATCAAATTCGGTTTTCATTTATTGGATACGATACAAAGACCATGGACTCCGTCAAAATAACCCCACAAAACGGCAGCGTAGATTTAGGTAAAATTCTTTTATCTTCCATCGACAACCAACTAGATGAAGTAGATGTTACAAGTGACAAAAACTTCGTTAGATATGAAATTGACAAAAAGGTTATTGACGTTAGCAACCTAAACACAACCGCCTCAGAATCGGCCGTGGAAGTTTTGGAAAATATTCCTTCTATCAATGTTGATATAGATGGAAATGTAAGTTTAAGAGGAAATTCTAGTTTTACATTATTAATTGACAATAAGCCAACAAATCTGGATGTTACGGATGCTTTAAAATTAATTCCAGCAAACTCTATCCAAGAAATTGAAATAATCACTAATCCATCAGCAAGATATGATGCAGAAGGAGTTAGTGGAATCATTAATATTATTTTAAAGAAAAATAGACTCAGCGGGATTAGCGCATTAATAAATGCGAATACAGGCACTAATTTAGGAACCGTTCCCGGCACCAATATTGGTCAATTTAATCAGCTAGGAGGTGATTTCCTCGTCAATATTAATCATAAAAAAACATCCTTAACAATTGGTGGTAATTATGCAGAAGGAGAAAAACCTAGATATAAAAGAGCTACTAACGAAACAACTTTTGATTCAACATTATCAATCGTTGAGCAAGAAGGAATAGTGAGTAGAAACTTTGGTGGCTATGGTGCTAACTTTGAATTTGAATGGAGACCTAATCGAAAAACGATTTTTACAGCCGGAGGAAAATTGGGGAAAAGAAAATATAATTCCAGTTCAGACCTTAATTTCAGAGAAAGCTCTGATAATACTTTATTGAATGAATATCATAATATTGAAACAGCTACTAGAGATTTCCTTAATTATGCTTTAAGCACATCCATGATCTACAATTTTAGAGGAGATACAAAACACTATTTAAATATTAGAGCAAACTATAATGTAAATGATGGTAACGAAGAATCTCGCACTGAATATTTTGATGAAAATAATGAGATACAAGGTGGAAATATTAATTACGAAACCGGCCCTTCAAATATGGGAATAATTAATTTAGATTATGTTCGCCCTCTAAACAAAACAGGAAGATTTGAGGCAGGTCTGCAAGCACAAATTGGAATAAGTGGTGACCAAACTACTGCTTTTCAATACGATACTGTTTCAGCAGAATACATAGAGCAATCTGCATTCAATACTACTGTAGACTATTTCAGAAACATCTATGCTGCCTATTCAATTTTAGCAGGGAAACATGAAAAAATAGGATATCAATTTGGTTTCAGAGGAGAATTTACAGACAGAACCATTAATTCTACCGGAAATTCTGCAACGACTAAAATAGACCGATTAGACTTGTTTCCAAGTGCTCACTTTTCGTATGAATTGGATCAGGAAAATCAATTTATGGCAAATGCGGCAAGAAGAATACAAAGACCTCGAAGTTGGTATTTCGAGCCCTTTATTACTTGGCAAAATGCTTTTTCTGTGCGAACCGGAAACACACGCCTTATACCGGAATATATATTATCATATGAAATTGGATGGATTCGAAAATTAAAGCAAGGAAACTTTTCTTTAGAAGCCTATCATAAAGACGTAAGTAATAAAATTGAACGAATTAGTTCTGTTTATTCAGCAAACGTAATTATTACCAAACCAGAAAACATTGGAAAAGAATATTCTACTGGTATAGAAGCTTCGTATAACTATCCATTAGCAAAATGGTGGAAACTAGCGCTCTCTGGGAACGTATACAACTACAAGGTTACAGGCCAACTTAGTGAAAGATCTTTTGATCAGCAATCACTTAGCTATAATGGAAGAATCAACAATACATTGACATTAAAAGGAAATTGGAGAGTTCAAGTCACGGGGAAATACAACAGTGCAATTGTTACTCCTCTTGGCAATCAGGGTGATAACTACTCAATGGACTTATCGATTAAAAAAGATTTTAATGATACCAAGATGTCTGCTTCCATGCAGGTTAGAGATGCCTTTAGTACCTCCAGAACAATAACGGAAAAGCAAAACACTAACCTTAAAACGGTTTCATTTCAAGAGCCAATCACACCGATGGTAAGTATTGCTCTTTCAATGCGTTTAAATAATTACAACAGAAAACTGGATAAACCTGAAAGTTCGGATGAGTTTTAAAGAATCATCCTTGCGCGCAAGGACGATTTAATTTAACGTGACGTTCGACATAAGGAATGAATGTCCTTTCTCGATACAATTTTTGTCAGTTTCTCTTCTAAAAATCACGCGCACTTAGCGAAGCGTTCTCACCGAAGGTAATTGACATTTTTTGAAAAAATGGCTATTACATCGAACTTTTAATTTAGCTCTTATAATTAATCAGTTTGTTGATAGATAGATTTAATTCATTGTTAATCCGTTCTATTAAATAGTTAAAAAACTCAACAACCAACTCTCTTTTTTCTCCCGGCTGATGGGCATAAAACCATACATTTTTCACTCCTAAATCAACAAGTTCAATTATTCTATTTACCCATTGGTCAACTCGTTTTTGATCAAGAGGGTTAGAAAAATTACCTACGTATCGAATGAATAAATTTTCGTTTGTCAATTTAAAACTTAACACATCCCTCCTACCTGGCGTATCCGTTAAAACAGGAGTAATGTTATTCTGTGCAAATAACTCCTGCCATTCATTTTGTAAAGCATCTGATTCAAACCATTCAGGAGCTCTTAATTCAATTGCAAATGGAACATCCTTGGGTAAATACTCAACAAATTCAACCAGTCCTTCAAATTTATCGGGACGGAAATAATTCGCCATAACAGCAAAAGCTACACCGTTTTTTTCTCCCATAAAATCAAGAGCAACTAAAAAATCTTCCAGTCTTTCCTTTGCAACAGCTTCATTAATATCTTTTCGATGGGTAATTACCTGAGGAAACTTTAACGAAAATTTAAAATCATCAGCTACACTATCTTTCCACTTTTGTAGAGTTGATTCTTTTGGAGTGCCGAAACGAGTTGCAGCAACTTCAATACTATTAAATTGCTCACCATAAGCCAGTAAAAAATCTTTTTGCTTGGTGTCAGCAGGAAACAAAGTTCCTTTGTAATTTTTATCCGAAAATACAGGGGCTCCAATATAAAAGTTAGGTTTATCAACTTTCTCTAAAACAGATAAATAATTTTTTGTTTGTTTGGACAACTTTGGAAAACTAAAATTAACATCCTCCCAAGTATCTAATTGACCAAATTTCATTTATTCGGTTTCTAGTTCTGATGCATCCTTCTCTAATAAGCTTTGCTCGTACTTATACTTATTACGCAAATGTTTTACACAATGCTTAAAATAAGGAAAGAAATGATCTTCTGGAACTAGATTACCTGGAATTTTAACTTTTTCAAACTGCGTATAAATAGAATCATTGGCGCCACTTATATAAATTGCGATTTTTCTTTCGTATAAATCCGTAACCGCATCTTCCAATGTCAATAAACCTGTTTCATCAATAAAAGGAACTTGTTTCATATCTATTATTACAGCTTCGTACCCTTCTATGGATCTCATCTGCTGTCTAAACTGATCTGCAAAACCAAAGAACATAGGTCCATCCAATTGTTTAACGTAGATCATTTTCAATAATTCATCAGGTAATTTATCATCACGTGTAAAGGACCCTAAATCACCCTCCTTAGTCATGTCCTCCATAACTTCAGACATCTTTTTCATAAAGGTAACCACGGCCATTAATGCTCCTATTGCAACTGCATCCAAAAGTGTATCGAAAACAGTAACCAGTAGCGTAATAATAAGTATTGCAGAATCGGCCCTCGGTACTTTTAATAGCATACCCAAACCTTTTAAATCCAATACCCCTACCCCTATTGTAAAAAGTATACCAGCCAGCACAGGTAATGGGACATACTTAACAACTGGTGCCAAGAACAATAAAACGAGGACTAAAAACACCCCTTTTATAATTCCAGACAAATGAGTGGTAGCTCCTGATTTTATATTAATAACAGTACCTGTAGTAGATCCTGCTCCAGGAAGAGCTCCAAAAAAAGCGCCAACAAAATTACCTAATCCCTGCCCCATTAATTCTCTATTACCGTTGTGCTTGGTCTTGGTCATATTATCAGCTACTACAGAAGTTAACAAAGTATCTATTGTTCCTAAAGAAGCTAGTGTAATTGCAGGCACCATAACATTCATAATATCTTGAAACCCTACATCAGCTAACACCGCTATTTTAGGTGAAGGAAGCCCACCTTTAAATGCTCCAACAATTTCAAATGCACCTTCCGGCATAGCAAAATAAGAAATTAAGGTCATTACAATTAATGCGACTAATACAGATGGTATTTTTTTGGATATTCTCGGCACAATATAAATAAGCACAATTGTTCCAAGCCCTAACAATAATGCCCAAGTATTAACACTCCCTAAAGGCTGACTGATTTCACTAAATATATTGATAGCTCCCTTCGGTGAAGTATGGCCCATTATTGGAAACAATTGACCAATCATAATTATAATACCAATTCCACCCATAAATCCTGAAATGACTGGATATGGAATAAACCGAACATATTGGGCTATTTTAAGAAACCCAAAAAGGATTTGAAACAGACCTGCCATTGCAAAAGTTAAAATTATATAAATCCATGCATGATCATTCAAAGAGCCACCGTTTGATTCAATTCCAGTTGCTATAATAGCTCCAGCCACAAAAGCCATAGGAGCAGTAGGATCACTAATTAATGTTTGAGTACCACCTATAATTGAAGCTATAATAGCTAAAATTATCGCTGCATACAGTCCTGCTTCAGCGCCCAAGCCGCTTAAGCCACCAAAACCTAATCCTAATGGAATTGCAACTATTGCTGCAGTAACTCCACCAGTAAAATCACCTTTAAAACCTTTTTTATATCTATCTAAGAATGTCATAAGCTATTTTTTTACCCAAAGTTGAATTCCCTCAGGCGAACTGAAAGCATAGTTTAAAGTTTTATGAATAAACGGTTTAGGACCACTCGCAGGGAAAAAAGCTGCACATGTTGGAGCATTCAATCCCCAAGAACCTGATTTCACCTGTTCTCCTTCAATAATAATTATCGCTAACTTATGCTTATCTTCAACAGCAATTGCTACAACTGGAAAACCATCGTTAGCCATTTTTTGCGCATTATCTAAAGTTTTTTGTTCTGTTGCCATCCCCAAGTTTTTCCAGCTTGGGTCAGCAGTCACAAAGTCATAAATATCAGGGTATTCCACATATTCTCCACCTTTCTTTAAATCATCAATTCCATAATACGCGCAAATAGCACGAGCAGTAAAGTTTTTACAATCATTTCTAGTTTCTGCATTTACACTGCATTCATTGTACTCCTCCAATATGGACTCAATCGTTAATCGCTTTTGAGTAGATATATGCTTTTCTTCTTGTTCTTTCTCCTCATTAGTTGATCCGCAACCAACTATACATGCACTTAACAATAATGTAGTAAACAAACATACTCTTTTCATTTCTCTTTAAAGTTTAACCGCATCAAACATAGGAAGATTGGATGATAAGAGAAAGGATTGTTCATAATTATATAGCTATTAATTATATCAAAATCCCAAAAATATTTAATTAAACCATTTCTTTCAACGGTGATGTTTTTTCTAGTTTTTCAAGCTTTCGAGATGACGATAAGTTTGAAATAATAAAGTAAAAGCATTAACGGCTTAAGTGAAACTATAAACTCAATTCAATATATTTGAACATTGCAACATTAAAACATACTAAATACACTTTTAAAATAATACCTAAAGTCAGCAAGAGTAAAAATTAATAAGGATATGAAACCAGATTTAAATACAGTTCCAGAATTTTACAGAGGGTACATTCAATCCGTTTTGGATGACGATTACTTAAATGTTTTAAGTAACGTATATGCGGATGCAATTGCTGTTCTGAATACAATATCTGAAGAAAAGGCAAACCACGCTTACGCGGAAGGTAAATGGACAATAAAGGATATATTGCAACATATTATTGATTCCGAAAGGATCTTCACCTATAGAATGGTTGCCATTTCTAGAGGAGAAAAACAAGCTATCTTAGGATACGATCACAATGATTATGTTGCTTGCGCGAAAGCTAAAAACAGAAGTTTTGATTCTCTTTTGAAGGAATATAAAAGCCTTCATCAATCCACTAATGACTTAATCGCTTCTTTTTCTACTGAAATGCTTCAAATGGTTGGAAATGCAAATGGCTCTAATATTAAAGTAATTGATCTAATCTATATCAATGGAGGCCACCAAGAGCATCATATCAAAGTATTAAAAGAGAGGTATCTTTAGAATTAAGCGCACAGTAGCAGTTTGCATTCTTTGCTTTTTACAATTACTACAATTGGACAAGCAAGTCTAGACTTGCTGTATCAGGAAGAGTAACAATTACTTTTTAAACAGCGCGTCCAATATCCAAGCTGGGCCAATTAATAAAAATTGAATGTCTTTTAAAAAAGATGGTTTCTTCCCTTCTAAATGGTGTCCATAGAATTGGAAGACCCAAGCAATTGCAAAAATGACAACAGAAACAATCCATAAGTTAGCCATTATAGATAATTGATAATTAGCGAAAACGCAGAACGCAGAAAAAAACAAAATCAAGATAGCTACCTTTAAGGAAAGCCGTGCATAAAATATGAATACAGGTATTAGTACAACGACTGCCCAGTTAACTAAAACAGGTTCAGCAACATTTACTTTTGATAGAATCCCTAACGGAATAGACATTAACAACCCTACAATTGAAAAATAGATTGCAGGAACGCAAAAGTAATGTATTAACTTATTCGTTTTATTCTGATGACTAACTGCATAGGCTTCAAGCCATTCTTCTAATGTTTTCATAAATTTAAATTATTTTTTAATATAAATACAGTTCCGTATTTATTGTCTGTGATTGTTTTACCATCTTCCGCAATAGTTAGCATTATTTCTTTTCCAATAATAATTTTATTCCCTTCTTGAATATATTCACTAAATGACCCCGTATCCGAACCAGGAAGATAAAAGTCGACTTGTTTTCCATTCATATTGAATTCAAAACCACCTCCATTGCCACAGCCTTCGCACCCATCCTGCCATTCTCCTGGGACTCCATTAAAAGTTTTGCCTCTAACATCTAAAAGAGGAACTACTATAGGATTGACATTTAAATGGCAATAGGCCCTATACGATTCTATTAATTTTCCTTTATCGTATGTAACATGCGAAACAACAATATACATAACGGAATCCTTCCAGGCTTCAATTGGAATATACGCATCTGGAGTAGATACATTTGCAATAATTCTTTCCCCTATTAACCAATCGCCCTTATGTTTTAGTGTATTGTAATCATGGGTTGTATCGCTAGAATAACTGAAGTAAGTTATTCTATCATACTCTCCAGCTTTGATACTCTTTTCAGTATTAAAATACGAGCCAGCTCCTGATGAAGAATTAATAAAGAAATCGCTATGCCCTTCTTTAATTGGCTCCATTGATTTATGTTTGAATTCTGAAGTTGTTCCTACTAAAACACCCAAAGAGGTATATTTACTCACTTTTTGGAATTTTACAACTAAAATAAAAGGAGCTTTATCGATTGTTCCTTCCTTGTTTTTAAGCTTTACCTTTTTATTATTTTGAAGTACAGATAATTCAATGTAATGGCTTTGGCTAAATACCGAACCCTGAACTAGAGCAATCAATATAAATAAAAGTATTCTCATCGCACAAATATAACCGAATCTATAACTAGGCCTGTGTTTCTATAACATCTAATCGTCCCTTGAGATCTTTCAACTCGACTCCTACGCTCCTCAGCAAGCTCATTACATGCGCAGGATTAATCTCATCCTCTTCATATTGACCAAGACTCAAGTTGACAGTAAATTCCCAAATCTCTAATACTTCTGAAGTATGTAAATCGTAAGGATGGTATTGTTTATTATCAGAGGATAAAATTAAATAATTATCCTTTAGTCGGTCTGTCATTATTCTTTTATACACCAACCCATTTTCTTTGGTAAGAATAATATAACAGTTATTGTTTCGAACAGTTTTAGGATCATCCATGTATTTTGCTACCACAAAATCTCCATCTTTTACCCATGGATACATTGAATCTCCTTTAATAGGAAACGCTCTGTATTTTCCAGTAGGCAGAAAATTCAAATTCATTATTGGCAAATCAGCGATGTATTCTGTATCTGAATAACCTTGCAAATATCCCGCTGACGCTTCCTTTGATATTAACTCAATCACATCTTCGTTATCTTCATTTATGAGAATTGGAAATAAAACACGGTTATTTCCTATATCAATAAAAGTATCCTCACGTCCCTTGGTTAAATTCGTTTTAATCAAAGCATCTACAGGAAGTCTGAAATACTCGGAATACCCAATTAATGTATGAATATTTGGTTCAGCTCTTGCCTCTTCGTATGCAGCAACTTTACTGCGTGTTAACTGTAATTCTTCGGCAAAAGCTTCTTGAGAGATTGCTCTCTTATTACGAAGATACCTTACGTTTTCTGAAAATTTAGACATTGCTTATTTTTTAAACTTTTATTGCTTACTATTTAAGCTAAGATATGAAAAGATTTTTAACGACCTAATCCAAACACCTTTTTAAAAATAAAATAGATCCACAGGCCAATAGAACAGTGTATTTATAATTAGCTGAAAGACATAAAGGAAATAGCCAAAGTTCAAAAACTTGAAGAAAGCTCTACCTAGTGAGATGAGAAAGCTTCATTTTAATCAAAAGAATTATTTAAATGGCATGACACCTATTTAATATTATTCTGCCTTTTCGTGCCCTTTATCGCTTTTGCATCATGCGGATCTTCAGGCCAAAAATGCCTCTTATATTGCCCCTTTAAGTCTTTCCGAACATCGAAATAAGCATTTGCCCAAAAGCTTTTTAAATCACTTGTGATTTGTACAACTTTGTAGCCAGGAGAAAGTAAATGCATCAATACATTCTTCTTACCCTTATTAACTGT
>CAWUXI010000036.1:0-11009 GCA_963926405.1 uncultured Flavobacteriales bacterium | reverse complement strand
CCGGGGATAACAGGCTGATCACTCCCAAGAGCTCACATCGACGGAGTGGTTTGGCACCTCGATGTCGGCTCGTCACATCCTGGGGCTGGAGAAGGTCCCAAGGGTTGGGCTGTTCGCCCATTAAAGTGGCACGCGAGCTGGGTTCAGAACGTCGCGAGACAGTTCGGTCCCTATCTGTTGTGGGCGCTAGATATTTGAGAGAACCTGACCCTAGTACGAGAGGACCGGGTTGGACAAACCTCTGGTGTACCTGTTGTGGCGCCAGCTGCATCGCAGGGTAGCTATGTTTGGTTGAGATAAGCGCTGAAAGCATCTAAGCACGAAACTCTTCTCAAGATGAGATATCTTTTAAAGGTCGTTAAAGATGATGACGTTGATAGGCTACAAGTGTAAAGACGGTGACGTCAAAGCTGAGTAGTACTAATTACCTGTAAGCTTTATTTAGCTACAGTTTATTCTAAAACTTTCTCTGGTTTAATTTTATTTTCAACATGTAATTTATTAAAAGTCTTCGGTGACTATTGCATAAGGGTCCACCTCTTCCCATTCCGAACAGAGAAGTTAAGCCTTATAGCGCAGATGGTACTAGAGTAAAATCTGGAAGAGTATGTCGTCGCCGTTTTTTTGAAAAGCCTTTCATCATTTGATGAAAGGCTTTTTTTTTGCTCTGTTAATAAGTTGTGGCAACTTATAATAACTTTTATATAGTGCACCTAAAGCATTGTTTTATTTTTGCAGAAATTTATCAAATTGATACTATATGCCGAAGGATAATTCCATTAAATCAATATTAATCATTGGAAGTGGGCCAATTGTAATTGGACAAGCTTGTGAATTTGATTATGCCGGCTCTCAGGCATCTAGATCACTTAGAGAAGAGGGAATAGAAGTAACCCTTATTAACTCTAATCCTGCTACAATTATGACTGATAAAGTCGTAGCAGATAATATTTACTTGAAGCCGCTTACTCCAGAATCAATAATTGAAATTTTGGAAATTCATAATATTGATGCAGTACTTCCAACAATGGGAGGACAAACCGCATTGAATCTATGCATTGCTTGCTCAGAAATGAATATCTGGAAAGATTATAATGTATCCATTATCGGTGTTGATCTAGACGCCATTGAAGTAACAGAAAATAGAGAAGCTTTTAAAAACCTAATGTTTGATATTGGTATCCCAATGGCACCACAAGCAACTGCAAAATCTTTTTTGGAGGGTAAAGAGGTTGCTCAAAAATTCGGATTCCCATTATGCATAAGAGCTTCCTATACTTTAGGAGGTGCAGGCGCATCTTTTGTCCATAATGAGGGAGAGTTTGAGCATGCTATGACTGATGGTTTGCATAAGTCACCAATACATGAGGTGATGATTGATAAAGCATTGTTAGGATGGAAGGAGTTTGAATTGGAACTTTTAAGAGACAAAAATGACAATGTTGTAATAATTTGCTCTATTGAGAATTTTGATCCAATGGGCATTCATACTGGTGATTCTATTACAGTTGCACCGGCAATGACACTAAGTGACTCTACCTATCAGAAAATGCGTGATATGGCAATCAAAATGATGCGAGCTATTGGTAATTTCGCCGGCGGATGTAACGTTCAATTTGCAGTTAGTGATGATGAAAATGAAAATATTATAGCAATTGAAATTAACCCACGTGTTTCGCGTTCTTCTGCCTTAGCTTCAAAAGCAACGGGTTATCCTATTGCAAAAATTGCTTCTAAATTGGCTATTGGTTATACTTTGGATGAATTGGATAATCAAATTACGAAAACAACTTCAGCGTATTTTGAACCAACTTTAGATTATGTGATTGTGAAAATTCCTCGTTGGGATTTCGGAAAATTTCAAGGAGCCGATACTAGATTAGGTCTTCAGATGAAGTCTGTTGGTGAAGTGATGGGAATAGGAAGAACTTTCCAAGAAGCACTCCAAAAAGCTTGTCAGTCCTTGGAAATTGGAAGGAATGGTTTAGGAGCTGACGGAAAAGAATTAAAAGACCAAGATAAACTTTTATATAGTTTAGGAAATGCTAGTTGGGATAGGTTGTTTCACATATATGATGCTATAAAGCTGGGTATTCCATTTAAAACTATCAAGGAGAAAACAAGGATTGATGATTGGTTTTTGCGCCAAATAGATGAATTAATTCAACACGAAAAAGAAGTTGAAAAATATGATATTTCATCACTTCCTAAAAAATTGCTTTTTGAGTCAAAACAAAAAGGATATGCCGATAGGCAAATAGCGCATTTATTAAAGTGTTTGGAGAGTGAAGTGTTTAATAAAAGGAATGAATTAGGTGTAAATAGAGTGTATAAAATGGTAGATACCTGTGCTGCAGAGTTTGAAGCAAAGACACCTTATTATTATTCTACCTTCGATGAAGAAAATGAATCAATTCCTTCCGACAAGAAAAAGATTGTAGTATTAGGATCTGGTCCAAATAGAATTGGCCAAGGAATTGAATTTGATTATTGTTGTGTCCATGGTGTATTAGCAGCAAAAGAAGAGGGGTATGAAACAATTATGATTAATTGCAACCCAGAAACGGTTTCTACAGATTTTGATACTGCTGATAAATTATATTTTGAGCCTGTATTTTGGGAGCATATTTACGACATTATTTTACAAGAAAAGCCAGAGGGTGTAATTGTACAATTGGGTGGCCAAACTGCATTGAAATTAGCCGAAAAGCTAGAACGATACGGCATTAAAGTTATCGGAACCAGTTTCGATGCATTAGATTTAGCGGAAGATCGTGGAAGGTTTTCTAACTTATTAAAAGAGTTGGAGATACCCTACCCAGAGTTTGGTGTTGTAGAAAGTGCTGAGCAAGCGATTGAACTGTCTAAAGACCTAGGGTTTCCATTATTAGTTCGTCCCTCATATGTATTAGGAGGGCTTAAGATGAAAATTGTAATTAATGAGGATGAGTTGGAACACCATGTGATTGAAATATTACATGATATGCCGAATAACCAAATATTATTAGATCATTTTTTAGGAGGAGCAATCGAATGTGAAGCAGATGCAATTTGTGATGGTGAGAATGTCCAAATTATTGGAATAATGCAGCACATTGAACCAGCAGGGATTCATTCGGGAGATTCTTATGCAGTGTTACCTCCTTATAATTTGGGGGATTACATTATTACACAGATAGAAGAGCATACCAAAAGAATTGCTATAGCATTGAAGACCGTTGGATTGATTAATGTTCAATTTGCCGTAAAGAATGATACTGTTTATATAATTGAAGCAAATCCAAGAGCTTCTAGAACAGTTCCGTTTATAGCAAAAGCTTACGGAGAACCATACGTAAACTATGCAGCAAAAGTAATGATGGGAAAAAAAGTAACGGATTTTACTTTTAACCCAAAAATGGATGGATATGCTGTGAAAATACCGGTGTTCTCATTCGAGAAATTTCCTAATGTAAACAAGGAGCTAGGGCCTGAAATGAAATCTACAGGAGAGGCCATTCAATTTATTAAAGATTTAAAAGATCCATTCTTTAGAAAAATTTATTCAGAGAGAAACCTTTACCTGAGTAAGTAAATATGGTGTTAGCAGGTTTAGGAGGTGTTTATGAGATTTTGTTAATCGCCTTAGTGTTGGTGTTAATCTTTAATGGGTTGAAACGGCAGAAGATTATGAATAAAGTAGATTCAAATCTAGATACGCATTCTGGATACCACAATACTGAACCTAAAGTTCAAAAGAAAGAAAAGATACAGGAAGGCGACTACATCGATTTTGAAGAAACTTCGGAATAATAATTTCCTTTATTTGAGGTTTGAGTATAACATTTATACTTTTATCTTTACCCATTATCAAATTTGAATCAGATGAAAATTGATTGGAAAAAAGTGCTTCCCCATGTGGTTGCAATTTGTGTGTTTATTGGTATTGCAATGGCCTATTTTTATCCTGCTATGCAAGGGAATATGTTAAAGAGCCATGACATTAAAATGCATAAAGGGATGGCCAAGGAGACAATTGATCACAGAGCTGATTTTGGAGAAGAAGCTTTATGGACTAATTCAGCTTTTGGGGGAATGCCTGCAACTCAAATTACAGTTGTTTACAATTCAAATTTAATCGGTAAACTGCATAAGGTATTTATGCTAGGATTGCCTCATCCAATTAATTACCTGTTCCTTTATATGATGGGTTTTTACATATTCTTATTGTGCATGAAAGTTGATCCCTGGCTATCTTTAGTAGGAGCCATTGCATATGGGTTTTCATCCTATTTCTTTATTATTATGGGAGCAGGCCATAATTCAAAAGCGGTAGCTGTTGCATATATGGCACCGGCGCTTGGAGGTTTTTTGCTAGCATATCGAAATAAAGTGTTTTTAGGCACAGCTGTAATGACACTTTTTATGTCATTGCAAATTAATGCTAATCATCCTCAGGTTACCTATTATTTTTTCATATTACTGTTCTTTATTTTTGTTTATTATATTATTAAATATATAAAGGATAATGCCTTTTCATCATTAGCAAAAAGAACAGGACTTATTGCATTAGGGACTTTACTTGCGATATCAACTAATATCCCAAACCTTTATGGTACAGCTGAATATTCTCCAAATACCCAGCGTGGCGGGTCTGAGTTGACTCCTGTTAAACAGCTTAGTCAATATGCAAATGAGATTGACACTTTAGTTTTAAATCAATTGAAGTTAACGGGGTGTGACATGCCAAAATGTATTTTGGAAATGCCAATCACTGAAATAGCTCAAAAGACAGGATTAGATAATGAAACTATTGATGGAGTTTTTAAAGTATTGACTCAAAGAGGAATGAAAAAGGATTATGCTTTGCAATGGAGTTATGGTAAGGGTGAGACCTGGAACTTTATGATTCCCAATGCGAAAGGAGGAGCCTCTGGAGCTTTAATTGGAGATGAAGAGTTTATGACAGGTGAGGGAAATGAAGAATTGAAAGAAATTCTGCAATTGAATTATCAATTATACCAAAGCCAAGTTTCAAACGATATTGTATCTACTTATTTTGGAAATCAAGCTTCAACATCTGGTCCGGTTTATATTGGAGCAATTGTATGCCTGCTGTTTGTCTTAGGAATGGTGTTTTGGAGAAACAACTTGAAATGGCCATTACTAATTATGGTGATTTTATCAATTATGCTTGCTTGGGGCAAAAACTTTATGTGGCTGACAGATATCTTCTGGGACCATGTTCCGGTGTATAATAAGTTTAGAGCGGTAACTATAATATTAGTTATGGTGGAACTAATATTACCTATAGTTGGTTTTTTATGGCTTAAAGATGTTGTTAAGAATAGAGAAACGTTCCATGGAACGATGATGATTTTTGGCAAGAAAGAGATTGAGGCGAAAAAGCTATTTTTAGGAGTTTCAGGATTTGTTGTTTTTGTGACATTATTGTTTGCCGCAATGCCTGGATCCTTGGTTGATTTAAGAAGTGATAAGGATGTTTCTATTTTTGGAGCAGGTAATGTAAGTAAACAAATTACTGCAATGGTTATGAGTAATTCAGAACAATCTGTACCACAAAATTATAATGGAGAACCCGAGCAATATGCAATGGAAGTGACCCAACACTATATGCCTAAACTTGAGCAGGCAGAAAAACAGCTTATCGTATTTAGAGCTTCTGTTGTTCAAAAAGATGCTTTTAGAAGTTTGATATTTATTTTACTTGCAATCGGATTGCTCTATTTCTTTATTTATAAGGAAATGAAGCCTGTTTATTTCACAATAGCTTTAGGCTCTTTAATTCTTATTGATTTATGGGGCGTAGGTTTACGTTATTTAGATAATGAACCAGGACAGAATACGGAATACGGCCGATGGGAGAAAAGTGAAGAGAAATTGATTCCATTTACTCCTACTTATTCGGATATTGCAATAATGGTAAATGAGATTACTGAAAACCCTGAATTAGGTCAAGAAATAGAACTGTTTATTCAAGAAAAAACAGCCGAAAAAAATGAAGCCCTTACATATAGAGAGGACGCAAGTAAGCGATTTAGTAAGTTGAATCGGATGACTAACTATAGAGTTTTATTGTTGGGTGACTATTCTCAAGAAACTTCAATATCTTATTTTCATAAATCTTTGGGAGGTTATCATGCTGCTAAAATTCAGCGATACCAAGATTTAATCGAGAGAAAAATGAGGGGGCAAATGCAGCTTGCTTCAAACCCAAATACTTTAGGGCAAGCTACTATTCTAAATATGCTTAATACGAAGTATATTATTGCTAATAAGAATGGTGAAGGAGTCTATATTGATATGAACAATCCTGCAACACTATCTCAGGAGAATCAGCAAACAACACCTGGTTTTATTAATAGCGAGGCATTTGGAAATGCATGGTTTGTCTCAGAAGTAAAAGTCTTTAATTCTCCAGATGAAGAATTTGCTGCATTGGATAGTGAGAATTTAGAGTCTGTAGCAATTACTGATGAAACTTATTCTGATGATAACGGAAAATTGTTTAACGAAGGAATTTATGGGACTTATACAAACAATGGAAATGAAACGGTAATAATGACCTCTTATAGACCTAACGAGATTAAATACTCCTTGGATAATATTACAGGAGGAGAACACTTTATTGTTTTTTCTGAAGTTTATTATGAGTTAGGTTGGAAAGCTTACGTAGATGGCGTTGTTACACCAATTAATAGAGTGGACTATACTTTAAGAGGGCTTAAGGTTCCTGAAGGGAGTAAAGAGGTTATATTAAAGTATGAGTTGAAGTCGTTTGAGTCATTGTCAAATATTGCTTTAGCTTCTTCTAGTCTAATCATTTTATTAGTATTTGGTTTTGGTTACCTTTCTATAGTTAAAGGAAAAGATGACTAAAAAAGTTTTAATTATAACTTATTATTGGCCACCAAGTGGAGGAGCCGGAGTTCAACGATGGTTGAAATTCGTTAAGTATTTACGAGAATACGGCTGGGAACCTGTTGTGTTCACAGCTGAGGGGGGAGAGGCTCCAGTACTCGATAACTCTTTGCAGAAAGATGTTCCCGGAAACATTGAAGTTTTAAGAGGACCAATTTGGGAGCCATATACAATTTACAAAAGGTTAATAGGGCAAAAGAAAGAGGATAAAATACAAACAGGTTTTTTAACAGAAAACGAAAAGCCAAAAACTATTGAGAAGCTTTCAATTTGGATACGAGGTAACTTTTTTATTCCTGACGCTAGAAAATTTTGGATAAAACCTTCCGTAAAGAGGTTGTCTAAATATTTGAAAGAAAATAATGTAGACGCTATTGTTTCGAATGGACCTCCGCATACAACCCATATGATAGCTCTCTCTTTAAAAAAGAAGTTTGGTGTTCCATGGTTAGCTGATTTTCGTGACCCATGGACAAATATTGATTTTTATGATAAATTGCTTCTTTCAAAATGGGCTGATAAAAAGCACCATAAATTGGAAGATGAAGTAATCTGCCTTGCAGATGAAGTGGTTACTGTTAGTCCTAATTGGGCAAACGATTTTTTAGAGCAATCAAAAAGAAAATTTCAAGTAATATACAATGGATTTGATGAAGAAGATTTTAATAATGGAACTGTAGAGTTAGATAAAAAGTTTTCATTCGTTCATATTGGATCTATGAATAAGGATAGGAATCCACACAATCTTTGGGTTGTGTTGGGAGAACTTTGTTCTGAAATTGAAGGGTTTTCTGAAGATGTTGAAATTAAAATGATAGGCCCTGTTGACTTAACTGTTAAGCAAGCAATAGAATCTAATGGGTTGAGTGATAATTTTAATAAATTAAATTATGTTCCTCATAATGAAGTTGTAAATTATTTGAAGGGAGCTCAAATGCTTTTATTACCAATTAACGATACGCCAAATGCTATGGGGGTTATTCCGGGTAAACTTTTTGAATATTTAGCGGCAAAACGACCAATTTTGTGCATTGGACCTGTTAAGGGAGATTCTAGCAATATAATTAAAGAAACTTCGGCAGGTTATGTTTTTGGATTTGATGAAAAAGAGAAGTTGAAGATAACCTTGTTAGAACTTTATTCGGCTTTTAAAACATCTGGATTTGTTACTGTTTCAAATGAAGGTATTGAAAAATTTTCTAGAAAAAATTTGACTGGAGAAATGGCTGAATTACTAAATAAGATAGCTAATTGAGTTATGATTAGTAAGAAAGTTATTTATGTTCATTCGGTCAATACTTCATTTGTCAAAAAAGATTTGGCGCTTCTTGAATCAAATTTTAGAGTAAAAAAATCTTTTTTTAATCCTAATAATAAACTGTTAGTTCCATTTCAGTTTGTAATGCAGTTCTTTTTTTTGTTTTTCAATATTTGGAGAAGTGATATTGTGATTTCACAATTTGCGGGATATCAGTCTTTTTTACCTGCACTTTTCGCAAAGATATTTAACAAACCTTGCCTAATTGTTCTAGGAGGTACCGATTGTGTAAGTTTTCCTTCTATAAACTATGGAAATTTTAACCGACCTGTTTTAAAAACATTTACAGCTTGGTCTTTAAGGTTAGCTACCCATTTTGCTCCCGTTCATAAGAGCTTGGTTGAATCCGATTATACGTATACAAAAGATGATTACCCTAAACAAGGGTATAAAATATTTTGTCCCAAGGTTAAAGGGGATTATACCGAATTGTTTTATGGATATGACGCTACACAGTTTAGAAATGATGAAGCGAAAATTCCAAACTCGTTTATTACTGTTGGTTTCTTGAATAATCCCAATTATTTCCGAAAAGGGATTGATTTGATTGTCGAAATGGCAAAAAGTTACCCTGATAATAAATTTACAGCAGTAGGAGGAACAATTGATGATATCCCCGTAATAAATGTGCCTTCAAATGTTAAATTAGTTGACGCTGTATCTTACGATGAATTAAAAGCGCTTTATGCAAAGCATGAATTTTATTTGCAGCTGTCTATTTGTGAGGGGTTTCCAAGTGCAATTTGTGAGGCGATGTTATGTGGATGCATTCCAATAGGCTCTGATGTAGCTGCAATACCAGAAATAATTGATGAATGTGGATTTGTTTTGAAGCATAAAAATGTGGAAGAACTTAGAAGTCTATTTGCTGAAGCAATGGCAAGTGATAAAAATTTATTGTCACAAAAATCTAGAAAAAGTATAATAGATAGATTTCCGCTTGATGAACGAAATAAATTTATTGATCTGGTTAATAAACTGATGAAATAATTAGTTATGAAGAATAAAGAAAATTGGTTGCCAACAAAGTTTGTTTATAGAAATGGAAAATTGAAAGCTTCTCGGGATAAAAAGGAGGTTACTGTTTCTTCGAGGTTGGCAACTAATATTACCGCAGAATTTTATCAAAAAGAATTATCTAATTATGCAAAAGGTAAATTACTTGATTTAGGTTGCGGGAATGTTCCTTTATATGCCACATATAAAGATTTGGTAGAAGATAATTTCTGTGTTGATTGGCAAGATTCAATGCACTTAAATAAATATCTCGACCTGAATGCTGACTTGAATAAGAGTTTAGATCTTCCAGATAACGAATTTGACGTTATTATTACTTCTTCAGTTCTAGAACATATTCGTCGACCTGAGTTAATGATGAGCGAAATGGCTCGTGTACTGAAACCGAAAGGTGTAATGTTGTTAAATGTCCCGTTTTATTATTGTATTCATGAAGAACCTCACGATTATTTTAGGTATACAGAGTTTGCATTACGTTCCATGACGGAGGAGGTTGGAATGAAAGTGCTGTCTTTAAAAGCGACCGGAGGAGCGCCCGAAATTATTGCTGATATTTTCGCTAAAAACTTAAAAGTGATTCCTTTGATAGGTAACCCTTTAGTTCGATTTATACAATGGTCAACATGGGTTTTTGTTCATACGGGTATAGGTAGAAAAATATCAAATAAAACGGCGAAGAAATTTCCTTTAGGCTATACGGTAATAGCAGAAAAGATGTAATTATTATCTAAACAAGAGAAAATTATCTGATGTTTTTTATAGCGCATTTTTGATTGGCGATGCACGTTTCCTAAAAAAGTTAAAAGAAGAAGAATCAGGATGGTTAAATTCATATATCAATTGTAGCAGGTTTGAATATTTAAAATTACAAGTACAAACAATTTGCCATTGACAATTCACGTTGATTAAGAATTGTTTTAATTAATCAAATACTATTTTAGCAATATTAAATGGGGATAGTCGCAAAACAAAGCGTTTGGAATACAATTACACTTTTCGTAGGGGTTTTTTTAGGTGCAATAAATACGATGATTTTGTTTCCAATGATGTTGGAATCTGATGAGTATGGATTGACACGAATAATCGTTACTATCGGATTGCTTGGTGGCCAGTTTGCGATGATGGGGATGCCTTCTATTTTAATAAAATTTTTACACAAATTCAGAAGAAAGGAAGGTAATAGCTATGGCATGCTTCGGTTTGTAATTGTAGCTTGTGTATTCGGAATAGCTGTTGTTGGTAGTTGTTTGTATTTTGGTAAAGCTTTTATTTTATTGCCGTATGAGAGCAACGCAAAGGCGCTTGGTGATAAATATTTTTTATTAATCCCTTTTGTTCTTTTTGTTGTAGTTAATGGTATTCTTAGCCAATATTTAAAAGCGGTTTTTCACAGTGTTTACCAATTGGTTATTAGCGAAATATTTATGAGAGTCGCTCAAACTTTTTTATTGTTTTTATATTATTTCGAATTATTCAGTTTTGATTTTTTCATGCTTTACTTCGTTCTTATATACGGAATGCAATCATTGTTACTCCTTGCTTATTTGATAAAAATTAAAGAATATGATGTAAAAGAGGATAAGGAAATTATGACGCGTAAAAATAGAAAGAGTTTTTTTAAATATGGAATAGCAAATTTTTTCTCTGGACTTGGGTTTAAATTATCAAATATGATTGATATTTTGATGATTGGTTCTATGATTGGCATTACGGGAATAGGAGAGAATCAAGGTCTAAAAGCTATTGCAATTTA
>CAWUXI010000035.1:0-11631 GCA_963926405.1 uncultured Flavobacteriales bacterium | reverse complement strand
AATCATGGATGAAATTCCAGACGCATTGGTAGTCCCTGTTGCAATAAAAAATACAGGAATAATTGATAATGGCGGTAAGTTATTAAAGAATATTGGCGTTCGCGTTGCATTTACGCAACTTGAACCTCGGGTGCTTAACTTAAACGAGTTAGAAAGCGAATTAATAGCTATAAATGCTGAAATAAAAAGTGTTTTGGAATCTTAAGTGTCTTACATTTGTAAAAACATGCCCAAAATGAACCCCCTTTTTTATTCCCCAAATACTGTACTAATGGTAAAACCCGTGCAGTTCGGCTTTAATGAAGAGGCTTTTATTACAAATAAATTTCAGAAAAAAGTTAATGGTTTCTCTCAAAGTGAGGTGCAAGAAAAAGCACTACAAGAGTTTACTCTTTTTGCAGAAAAATTGAAAGAAATCAAAGTAAATGTTTTAGTCTATAACGACTCTAAAGAAACTTTTACGCCTGATTCCATCTTTCCGAATAACTGGATATCGACGCATTCAAATGGAATGATTTTCACCTATCCAATGCTAGTAAAAAACAGGCAACTAGAGCGAAGAAAGGACATTGTTCTTGACTTGTTTAGTCGATTTGGGTTTTCCTATTTAATTGAACTGGAGGACTATGAAGATGCTATACCCCCCCAATATTTAGAAGGGACAGGAAGCATGGTTTTAGATCATCAAAAACGAATTATATATGCTGCAATCTCTCCGCGCACGGATGAGAATGTGCTTGCTGAATTTGCAAAACACTTAAGATATAAAGTTGTTTCTTTTGTGGCCTACGGAGCACAAAAAGAAAAGATTTACCACACTAACGTAATGATGTGTATTGGAGAAAAATACATTATAATAGGTGAAAATACGATTGCTGAGGAAGACAGAGATAGAGTGATGGAAACAGTTCGAAAAGCGAATAAAGCAGTAATTGAACTTACAAATAAACAAGTCTATGAGCATTTTGCAGGAAACATGCTGCAGCTAAGGAATAATGACGATGAAACTGTTTTAGTAATGTCAGAGACCGCTTATAATAGTTTAACCAAGGAGCAATTGAAAAAGCTGAACAAGCACAATGATCATTTACTAGCTATTGCTATACCTACCATTGAGAAGGTTGGCGGAGGAAGTGCTCGGTGCATGTTAGCCGAAGTGTACCTCCCTGAGTTGGCATAGGATTTCTTTTAAAATTTTATACCAAAAACACAAACATCGTCAATTTGCTCAAGGCCCTTTTTGTATTTTTCAAAGTAGAAGCTAAGTAGTTTTTATCCTTTAAGCTTTAGCAAATTTCAATAACAGACAATGAATAGGAAAGATATTAAGGAATAGAACTATTACTCACTAACGGCATCAATAGAATCTTCGCTTTTTGTATCTTCCTGTTGCTTTCGGAATACGCTAAAGTCACCTTTCCCTTTTCCAAGAAAACGTTTGTTAAAAACGATAATAATTCCAACACCTATGGATATAGCAAAGTCTGCAATATTAAATACTGGGGGGAATATTTCTACTCCTGCCAAGTCAAATGGCACCCAAGAAGGATAGAAAAATTCAAAGTGAATCATATCAACAACATACCCCATCATAAAACCAGCGTATCCGCCGCCTTCAGACATGAACTCGGCAATATTAGGATAACTTTCAGTAAACATTAATCCGTAAAAAGCACTATCTAAAATATTACCTAATGCACCTGCAAAAATTAACGCCACAGAAAAAACCAGGCCTTTGTGCGCCTTGTTGTTGAGTAGGTTTTTTATGATAAACCAGATAACAACAACAGCAGCTACTCGAAATAAACTCAGAGCGATTTTTCCCCAAACGCCCCCGAAAGTCATTCCAAAGGCCATGCCAGGATTTTCAATAAACTGAAGCTGAATAAAGCCCATGCCTCCTATTTCCTCTCCTAGATAGAAATTAGCTTTTACCCAAAGTTTTAAAAACTGATCAATAAAAAGTACAGAAAAAATGGTAATAAGGGCGTTCCTCATTGAAGATGTTTAAGATTGCAAGATAAAAACGAAAAAGGTGATGAATGATTAATCTTGTGCGTTTTTCGCTTCAATACTTAAAGTGGCGTGAGGAACTAATCTTAGTCGTGCTTTTTGAATTAATTTGCCTGTTACGCGACAAACGCCAAAAGATTTATTCTCAATTCTTCTCAAGGCGTTTTCAAGGTTTTGAACAAACTTTTCTTGTCTAGCAGATAACTGCGCCATTTCTTCTCTCATTAATGTTTCAGAGCCATCTTCCATCATATTAAATGAACGACTCGTGTCATCTGTTCCGTGATCTCCTTTATGAGATAATGAATCTTTCAATAGCTTCAAATCTATTTTAGCTTCTACCAATTTCTCGTCAATTAACGCTTTAAATTCTGCTAAATCTGCGTCTGTATATCTATTTGTTGCCATAATTTTTTGTTTTAATGGGGTTATACTTTACTTAATGCTAATTCCGCTGAAACTCCTTCCTCTACTTCAAAAACTAATTTTTCGCCGCTCAACTCTTCAACCAATCCTAACGAATTCGCCAACGTTTCCGAACAAATATAATTTAAATTATCATTTATTGCTAGATTTATTTTATCATCTGATTTAATCCTTAATTCTATGCGGTCTGTCACCTCTAACCCACTCTCTTTGCGGAGGTTCTGGATGCGGTTTACAAATTCTCTCGCAATACCTTCATTTTTTAATGCAGCAGATATCGTCTCATCTAGGGCAACAGTATAATTTCCTTCTGTAGCTACTAGCCACCCGGGAATATCATCCGTTGATATTTCGAAGTCTTCCGTTTCTAAAGCTATTGTGTCGCCTTCAATTTCCCCAGTCCAGCCTTTGTTTTTATCCACAGCAATAATGTCATCTTGCGACCACTGATTCGTTATTGCGATGATTGCTTTCATGTGTTTGCCGTATTTTTTTCCAATCGTTTTAAAGTTGGGCTTGATTTTTTTGACTAACACACCTGTAGTGTCTTCCAATAGTTCTAGTTCCTTAACATTAACTTCCGATAATATTAAGTCCTTAACAGCTTCTATTCTTCTTGCAAAATCGGGATCTAAGACAGGAACCATTATTTTTTGAAGTGGTTGTCTTACTTTAATGTTTTCTTTCTTGCGTAAACTTAATACCATTGAAGATACTTTTTGAGCGATGCTCATGCGCTCTTCTAAATCAATATCAATTGCATTTTCATCAACAGTAGGAAATTTAGTTAGATGAACAGATTTTTCTGAATGCCTTTTTGAAACCTTGTTTAAATCGTTAAACAATTGATCAGAATAAAACGGCGCAATTGGCGAACTCAAAACAGCAACAGTTTCTAAACATGTATATAATGTTTGGTAAGCCGCAATTTTATCTTCTGTATAATCTCCTCTCCAAAAACGCCTTCTACATAAACGAACATACCAATTACTCATTTGGTCTGTAACAAACCCTTGAATAAGTCTGCCGGCCTTGGTAGGTTCATAACTTTCATAAGCTTCTCCAACATCTTGAATCAACGAATTCAATTTAGAGATAACCCAACGATCAATTTCAGGTCTTTTATTTAACGGTATCTCTTCTTCACTATAACTAAACTCATCTACATTGGCATACAAAGAAAAGAACCCGTAAGTATTGTATAGCGTTCCGAAAAACTTACGCTGTACTTCGGTAATTCCGTCTAAATCAAATTTTAAATTATCCCAAGGCTGTGCATTGGTAATCATATACCAACGTGTTGCATCAGCACCATAAGTAGATAAGTTTTCAAAGGGCTCAACAGCGTTTCCGAGTCGTTTTGACATTTTAACGCCGTTTTTATCTAAGACCAACCCGTTGGAAATAACATTTTTATAAGCAGTTCTGTCAAACACCATTGATGCAATTGCATGCAGCGTGTAAAACCAGCCTCTGGTTTGGTCAACTCCCTCAGCAATAAAGTCAGCTTGTCCAAATCCTTTTTCGTCAACCAATTCTTTGTTTTCAAAAGGGTAATGTCTTTGTGCAATTGGCATTGACCCTGAATCAAACCAAACGTCAATAAGATCTGCTTCTCTTGTCATTGGTTTACCAGTAGGCGAGACTAATATTATAGCATCTACATAGTTTTTATGAAAGTCAAACGTTTCGTAATTTGCCTTGTCCATGTTGCCAACTTCAAAACCAGCCAATGGGTTTTCATCCATTAATCCTGCTTCTATAGCTTTTTGACATTCGTTCTTCAGTTCTTCAGCTGAACCGATACAAATTTGTTCCGTTCCATCTTCTGTTCTCCAAATTGGAATTGGAATTCCCCAAAAACGAGAACGAGATAAATTCCAGTCATTGGCTCCTTCTAACCAATTACCAAAACGTCCTTCCCCAGTAGCTTTAGGTTTCCAGTTAATGGTTTTGTTTAATTCAGCCATACGGCCTTTAACTTCAGTTATTTTTATAAACCAAGAGTCTAATGGGTAGTATAAAATAGGCTTATCTGTTCTCCAACAATGTGGATAACTGTGCACATATTTTTCAACTTTAAAAGCCTTATTTTCCTCTTTTAATTTAATAGCAATTAGAACATCTACTGATTTATCAGGAGCTTCACCGTCGTTGTAATATTCGTTTTTTACATACAACCCGGCAAACTCGTCCATTTCTGGTCTAAATTTTCCTTGCAAATTTATAAGCGGAACAGGGTTTTCGTTTTCATCTAATACTAACATAGGAGGAACCCCGAAGTCCTTAGCTACTTGCGCATCATCTTGTCCAAAAGTTGGGGCAATATGAACTATTCCTGTACCATCTTCTGTAGTAACGAAGTTTCCAGAAATTACTTGAAATGCTTTTTCAGGATTTTCGTAAGGCAAAACATAAGGCAACAATTGTTCGTAGGTAATTCCTACTAAATCGGTTCCAATAAACTCCTTTTCAATTGTATATGGGATTTTCTTATCCCCCAAAGAAAACCCTTCCATTGTTAATTCTTCATCTGCAAGGGCATATTTACCCGAAAGTTGTTTTCCGATTAATGGTTTTGCTAAAACAAGGTTTACCGCATCTCCAGTATACTGATTAAATGTTTTCGCCAAAACATATTCAATTTTAGGCCCAACACACAAAGCAGTATTTGAAGGCAATGTCCAGGGGGTAGTTGTCCACGCTAAAAAGTAAGTGTTTTCTGGAAGAATGTCATTTTCTTTGGCTTTAAACTGCGCAACAACCGTAGTGTCGGTAACGTCTTGATAGCATCCGGGCTGATTAATCTCATGGGAGCTAAGACCTGTTCCTGCTTTAGGAGAATAAGGCTGAATTGTATAGCCTTTGTACATTAAATCTTTGTTGTAAATTTCTTTTAACAACCACCAAACAGACTCTATATATTTATTTTCATAGGTAACGTATGGATCGGACATATCTACCCAATACCCCATTTCTTCCGTAAGCTTGTTCCAAACATCGGTATATTTCATTACCGTCTTTTTGCAAGCAGCATTGTATTCTTCAATTGTAATTTTAGTTCCAATATCTTCTTTGGTAATTCCGAGTTCTTTTTCTACACTCAGTTCAACTGGTAAGCCATGTGTGTCCCATCCAGCTTTTCTTTCAACTCTATACCCTTTTAGTGTTTTGTACCGACAAAATATATCTTTGATGGCACGTCCCATAACATGGTGGATGCCTGGCATCCCATTCGCAGAGGGAGGTCCTTCAAAAAAGACAAACGGTTTGTTTTCATCTCTAGTAGTTACACTTTCTTCAAACGTGTTTTCACGCTTCCACTTTTCCAACACCTCTTTTGCTACGTTGGGAAGGTTCAACTCTTTATGTTCTCTGTATTTTACACTCATCTCTTAGCCTCTAAATTTAAAGGTTCGCGAATTTAGTGAATTTGCGTGTTATTTGAGAATTGCTGTAGCACTTTCTTCTTTTTACTGAAAATCAAAGGACAAGAGCTGTTTATTAAACGCCCCCATCATCTTTAATAAAGGTCTTGTCTATGTAAAAGGTGTCTTGCAAATACTATCTCTCGATGCACATCTGCAAGAAATGAATTTAGTAGTGGGTAAAACTTCAATTCTATTTTTAAAAAAACCTCCCCTCAGTTAGATGAGATGAGGTTTTTTTATTGAATATATCCTCAAGCTTAACTAGTTCTTAATTTCTAGTTTAAGCTGTTCAACACCTTTATCATCTCTGACCGGAAGGGTTTCCAGGGGCTTAACAATTTTCAAGTCTGCGGATTGATTGTATAAGGCTGGTTGTAAGTATTTTCCTTGGTTCCAAATTTCTTTAACAACCTCAACCTGTCCTGATTCAGGATGTTGCTGTAAGTAAGGATCGTTTCTTTGACCATAAACTACCCATGAAACTTCCATGCCTGGCAATCCTCCTGAGATAACAAATTTACCGTCAAGTAATTTCTCTTTAATGTATAAAGGGGCGTACCCTCCAATCGGTGTTAACTGGTAGCTGAAATTAATGTTTACAGCATCGAAATAATCTGGCATTGTAACAATGACTTCTCCATTCGCATTAAACGGCACAGTCCCTCTGTACAAGTTCAAAACTTCATTCGATTCAATACTATAGTGTCTCAAATATTTGCCCTCAGGATCCAATGGATGGTCAATTGAAAAGGCTTTTGTTCCAGCAGCTCCAAAATCACCATTCGCATAAACAGAATAGCCATTCACGTCACTTTGATCCCCCCAAACCCCGATATATCCCAATCCATATGTTCCAACGGAATTACCCAGTGGGCCAATAGCATCATTGTTACGGCCGTAAAGTCCAAATCCCATTTGGTAATTTGTTTCACCAACCGTCCCGCTGTGCCCAATTCCATATGTTCCATATCCGCCAGTAGTTCTAAGATTGTTTCCGTAAAGTGCTGCAGAAGCTGTAGCTGTAGCTGCAACCTGTCCTGACACACCGTATGCACCGCCTGTTGTGCTTCCTACAATTGCAGAAGTCAATGTGCTCGAAGCGTTTGTTGATGCTTGAATAGGAGAAAATGTATTCGCTGCACTTGTCGATGCAGCCATGACTCCAACTCCAGTGCTCGTTGTTGTTGCCCTAAGCCCAATGCCGTTAAACACAGCATTGTTCAGTTCTATTTCCCCTGCATCTACTGTAATTATTCTTCCTAATCCTGCGCCACCTTGATCGTAAGCTGCGTCTAAAGTGTTTCCGCTACCGGGTGCTCCATCTTGTCCTGTTGCTCCTGTTGCTCCATCTTGTCCGTCAGCTCCAGGGGACCCATCATTTCCGTCTGCTCCAGGCACTCCTTGTGCTCCTGTTGCTCCAACGTTTCCTTGCAATCCTGTTGCTCCGTCTTGTCCATCAGCTCCAGGGGACCCATCATTTCCGTCTGCTCCAGGCACTCCTTGTAGTCCTGTTGCCCCAACGTTTCCGGCAACTCCTGTTGCTCCAACCAGACCATCAGCCCCATCATTTCCTGCAGCGCCTTGTGGCCCAGAAATAGAACTTCCGGAGGTTTTCGCATACAAGGCATAAGGAACACTCATTAATTGACTCGTGCCCATTACAGAATAAACTACGCCTCCTGAAACATCTACAGCCGTTTCCATAAAGTAAGGTCCCGCCGACCAATCTATTGTTGTGAAATCATCTAATGTGGTTCCCAATCCTATTTCAAGATTTACTAATCCATAAGCGTTTGTTGCCGTTGTAAACGTTTCGGCGTAAACAGCTGTTCCTCCAATGCTTCCTTGTTGAACTGTTAAGCGCATGCCAACGACTTGGCCGTTTAAAATTACGTTTCCAGCGTCTCTTAACACTGCTTGGTATTTAAACCCTTCTGGGGCTTGGCCTAATGAGGTTAAGGATATTGTTGCTATTGCAACAAGTGAGAGTAGTATTTTTTTCATGTTATTGTTGTTTGATTAGTTGAAAGGTCTTAAGATTTTGTGTTTCTTTATTCAAGGTTAAAGAATAAGCTCCTGGAGCTAATTGACTTACTTGAATAGGAGTTTGCTCAGAAGAAAGAATGTCCCGCAAAACAAGTTTTCCCTGTGCATCATAAAGCGTGTACTTCACATTCTCGAAGGCGGCTGTTCTGATGTTCAATACATCTTCTGTTGGGTTGGGGAAAATAATGGCTTCGTATCTAGGAACATGATCCTCCACGCCTAAAAAGTTCCAATTCGTTTGATGAAAACCTTGTGTTAGGTTGCTAGTTGCATCGGTTCCCGTATTAATAACAACTTCACCTATCGTAAAATCTATGCTTCCATTTGCATTGGAGTAAGAATCTCCCTGGGTAGATACTACTTCTTGTGCTGAGAAAGATACGCTAGTAAGTAGTAAAACGAATATTAATGTATTCTTAATCATAGGTTATGCCATTTATGTATACTAATGTAATCAATAATTTTTAAGTTGAGTGTGTGCAGAAAAAAAAGAAATACTGGAAGCATCAATAGCTTAAATGCTCTGAAGTCTATTTATTCTTGAGTTTTAAATAACAAATTGACTATAACAAACTATCTTTGCGATAGTTGAAAATTTTCGAACAAATACTAGCAGGCGTTAATTTCCCGAAAGATTTAAAACATCTTTCAGTGGAGGAACTGCATCTCCTTTGTAATGATGTTCGGGAAACCATTATTGAAGTACTCTCTAAAAACCCAGGTCACTTTAGCGCTAGCTTGGGGGCTGTGGAATTAGCTGTTGGAATTCATCACGTATTCAGCACTCCTGACGATAAACTTATTTGGGATGTTGGTCATCAAGCATACGCTCATAAGATTCTTACTGGTAGGCAAGCTAAGTTTAATTCTATTCGACAAAAAGGAGGATTGTCTGGGTTTCCACAAAGGAATGAAAGTGAATTTGATTCATTTGGAACAGGCCACTCTTCTACGTCATTAAGTGCTATATTAGGAATGGCAACAGCGGCAAAACTAGATGACAAATTATCTCAACATATTGCCGTAATTGGAGACGGAGCTCTTACTGGAGGAATGGCTTTCGAGGCACTAAACAATGCCGCTTTAAGTGGTGCAAATGTTTTGATTATCATTAATGACAATAACATGTCAATCGATGATAATGTAGGTGCTTTACAAGAACATTTAAACGCTATATCAACCAAAGAAAACAACCTATTTGAAAATCTAAATATTCCTTATTACGGAGTCGTCAACGGAAACAACATCAATGAAGTAGTTGTTGCACTCGAACAGCAAAAAGAAATTTTTGGTGTTCGAGTTTTACATTGTAAAACCACCAAAGGTTATGGCTATTTCCCTGCAGAAATTGGTAATGCAACAGCATGGCATGCGCCAGGTAAATTTGACATGGCATCTGGAGAAAGAGAAAGCCCATCGGCTATCTATCCAAAAAAGTATCAAACTATTTTAGGGGAAACCCTAATTGATTTAGCTAGGGATAACAAAGATATCGTTGCGGTAACACCAGCAATGTTAAGTGGATCTTCTTTAAAAGAAATGAAAGATCTCTACCCAGAACGAGTTTTTGACGTAGGGATTGCAGAACAACATGCTGTTACTTTTTCAGCTGGATTAGCGGCAAACGGAAAAACTCCCTATTGCGTTATTTATTCTTCTTTTCTGCAAAGGGGTTATGACCAACTTATACATGATGTTGCCTTGCAAAACCTACCTGTAATCTTCTGTATTGATAGAGCAGGACTAGTTGGATCGGATGGAGCTACGCACCATGGCGCATTCGACATTGCGTTTTTAAGATGTATTCCTAACCTAACCTTATTGTCTCCTATCAACGAACAGGAATTGGCAAATATGCTTTACACAGCTCAAAGTTGGAAATCTGGTCCAATTGCTATTCGCTACCCCAGAGGAAAAGGGGTTGTGCTGAGCGCTCTTGAAAAACCATGTAAGATAAAAATTGGAAAAGGAAGGTGCTTAAGAAAAGGGAAGGATATTGCTATACTTTCTATTGGGGCTATTGGGAATGAAGTAACAAAAGCTTTGAATATGCTAGAGAAAGAAACCATTCATATTTCACATTATGACATGCGGACTATAAAGCCATTGGACAAAAAGCTCTTGAAAGCTGTTTTTAATGAGCACTCAAGCATTATTACAATAGAAGATGGTGTTATTTCAGGTGGATTTGGTTCTGCGATATTAGAATTCAAAAATCAACATGACTTAACTTCATCAATAAAAATATTGGGATTGCCAGATAGCTTTATTGAACACGGTACTCAAAAAGAATTGCACCAAGAATTAGGTTTGGATAGCGCAGGTATTATTAAAACAATCAAAGCCGAGTTAAGCTAATAAACAAAAGGTCTGTCTGTTAAAATGAGCTGCTGAAATATCGGTAATTAATTATTTCAAATCCTGCATTTTCATCACATACTTCCCAACAATATCAAACTCTAAATTGACTTTCGTTCCTTCTCTGAATGTGTGAAAATCAGTATGTTCGTAAGTATAAGGAATAATCGCCACAGAAAACGTGTCGATCCCTGAATCAACAACTGTGAGGCTTACTCCATTGACTGTAATAGATCCTTTTTCAACAGTAATATTATTAGACCTGTGGTATTTAAAATGATATTTCCAACTCCCCTCTAGTTTTTCAACTTTTGTACAAGTAGCTGTCTGATCTATATGTCCCTGAACAATGTGCCCGTCCAGTCTATCCCCAACTTTTGTGCATCTTTCAAGGTTAACCTCATCATTTACTGCAAGAAAACCAATGTTGGTTCTGCTTAATGTTTCTGCTATTGCAGTAACCGTATAGTTATTGTTATGAATATTAACCACCGTTAAACAAACTCCATTGTGCGCAACACTTTGATCAATTTTCAGTTCTGCAGTGAAATCACAAGAAAATGTCAAATGTAAATTCTCTTGCTCTTTTTTAAGAGCAACCACCTTTCCAATAGATTCAATAATTCCTGTAAACATATCGTGCAAAATAAAAAAAGCTGTCTTCTTCGTAATAACGCAGAGTGACAGCTTTTAATATAAATAAATTAAAGCTCTTAAAACTCCATTAACGCGTCTCTGTATTCCAATAAATCTGTTCTATTTGCTGTCTTCATTGCGTCTTTCATAAGCGACACCAAGTAGCTGAGGCTCTCAATTTTTGTTTCTTCTGTTAATTCAATTTTAACTAACTCAACACCTTCTTCTATTTCTTCATCTTCCGGAATAGGAATGCTAAATCCTTTATTCTCTTCTATATGCTCGTAGGTCAAACGAATTACTTTTGTAAGACTAGGGTCTTCTTCTTCAATAGCAAATGGACGTAACTTTTGTAAATCTGTAACAATTGTGTTCGTTACAATACCATTTCTATCTATATCAGTTAATATCTTATCGATTAATTTTAACCCTTCTTTACTTACCATAATTATAGTGTGTTTGTTTATTTTCTCTTAAAGCAGCAAAAATAATGAAATCTATTCGCTTACCATCAATTTCTACCCTCAAATTTTCTTTCCCTAAATAATGTTTACAGGCCAAGCATTTGCTGCTTTTTACCTTTACTTTTTGTATTTTAAAGCTTCAGACCTTCCTTTTTTAAAGATTCTATTGCTTTCTGTTGCGCCCTTTCGTAGTTCTTTTTGCTCTTCAAAAGGAAGGCTGTTAATCTTTTGACACTCAATCGTGCAGCAATTATCTA
>CAWUXI010000034.1:0-10198 GCA_963926405.1 uncultured Flavobacteriales bacterium | reverse complement strand
ATCATTACATGTGGAGTCATTATCGGGACAAACAATAGTAGGAGCAATAGTGTCGTTTGGAAAAACATTGAAAATACAGGATGCTATATTTCCTGAAGAATCTTGCACCGTCATTGTTATTTCGTTAATACTGTCCATAGTAACACCTATACCTGGACTTTGGAATATTAAAGGCGTTGCGTCACAAAAATCGCTTACTACTGCTAATCCAGAGAAATCTGGTAAAGTATATTGACAAAGTCCATTAATATCAAGTGTTTGGTCTCCAGGACATGTTATTGTTGGTGCCAAAGTATCTACAAGCGTTATCGTAAATGTACAAGAATTCGAATTTCCAGTAAGATCTGTCACCAAAATGGATATAGCTTGTGTTGAAGATATTCCTGATAATATTGTTCCAGAAGCAATGGATTGAGAATAAGTAAAACTGGAACATTCATCGGTAATGTTTAATGCAGTGTCGTAAGATGGTATAATGTAATCACAATTGATATCTGCAGCAACACTTGGGTTATTTGGACAGTTTATTACCGGAGCTGTGTTGTCAACTACAGTAATGTTGAATGAGCAAGTTGCTGTATTGTTAAAGTCATCTGTAATCGATAATATAACTGGGTATGGTCCTCCAGTAGCAAATGTGGTTCCAATAGCAATGTTTTGGGTTTCTCCAGTTGTAGCAGTGCAATTGTCAATTGCTGCTATAAATCCTGTAAAATCACCCATCACATATTCGCAATTGGCATCAGCCGATAATGCAGTGTCAGGAGCACATTCTGTAATTGTTGGAGCAACAGTATCTGAAATATTTACATTAAAGTTACACGAAGATGTATTTCCTAAAGCATCTTCAGCTGAGTAAGTAATGATAATAGGTGAGTTTGTTCCAGTAAATAGGGTGTTTACAGAGGGAGTTTGCGTAAAAAAGACTGAGCCTCCGCAGTTGTCAACACCAGTTACTAAAGTAGAGTAGTCCAAAACTCTGAACTCGCAACTTGCATCTAAAAAGTCAGTTTGATTTGCAGGGCAATTTAATACTGGAGCAATAGAATCAACAAAGGTTAACAAGAAAGAACATACAGAAACATTTAAAGAAAGATCAGTTACATTAAACGATACAAATAATGGTGCTCCTCCGGGCACTGCTGTTCCTGGTGCTGGAGTTTGCAAAATTGTAGGATTATTATCGCAATTATCAACTATGACTAAAGAGCTAGTATAGTCAGGAAGAATAAATTCGCAATTACCATCAACGAAAACAGTTTCATTAGAGGGACATGTTATTACTGGTGCAGTTGCGTCATCAACCGTTACGAGAAAAGTACAAGTAGCTGTATTTCCACTTGCATCAGTTGCAGTTAATATTACTATTTGAGATGTTGTAATAGTTGTACCTGAAACTGGGATTTGAGTGGCAATTGGACTGGAATCACAGTTGTCTGTCATTATTGCAAAACCTGTATAGTTTCCTAAAATTGCTGTACATCCAGAAGTTGCAGAAACATTTGGACCTGGAGGACAAGTTATAGTAGGAGAAATTGTATCTATAATGTTAACTGTAATAGGACAGTCAGAAAAATTGCCACTTGCATCTGTTGCTGTTAATGTAACTGTAGTAGCGGTACTTATAATAGTTCCTGGTAAAGGTAGTTGGCTAACTATTGGATTTGAATCGCAATTATCAGCAACAACTAAGCTTGACGTATAGTCACCGATAACCGCATCACAGTTTACATCAGCAAATTCATTTTGTATTCCAGCACATGTAACCGTTGGAACTTCATTGTCAACTACAATTATTTCTATTAAACAAGAAGATGCACCTGGGTTTAAAGCATCATCAGTCACAGTGAATTCTTGGAATGTAGATCCAAAAGGAAAAGTATCACCGTTTACAAATCCCGTTGCATCAATTTGAGCTAGTGCAGTATTCGCACAATTATCTATTCCAACTGGCATTAAATATGATAAAACTGCATCACATGACCCATTGTCGCTGTTAAATGTTTGTGGAGTAATACAAGTAGAAAAGGTAGGTAACTCTACATCAGTAACTGTTACCGTAAAATTGCAAGTTGCTGTATTTCCTGCTGTATCTGTAGTAATCCAAATTTGATTCGTAACCCCCACTGGAAAAAAACTTCCTGCAGTCAAGCCTGTTCCATCTGTTTGAAGAGTTTGCGGAACACCACAATTATCAATTCCTTTAGGTCTAGTATATGATGTTGCTGAGCCGCATAATCCTGCATCAGAATTTACCGAGATATTTCCTGGGCATGCAGGAGAGAACGTTGGATTTTCAGCATCTACAACAATTACGTTAAATGAACATGTAGTTGATCCGCCAATACTTGAAATGGTATATTCTATAATTGTTGTGTCTAAAGGAAAAGCATCTCCTGAAGTTAGTCCGCTTGCATCGGTTTGAGTTATTGTTGCTCCACCACAATTGGAAGCGCAAGTTGGTATGATATAGGCAACGGCTTCTCCACAGGATCCAATTGCATTATTTATGATGACATCTCCAGTGCAATTCATTGTTGGGGCTTGCCCATAAACAGATTGGCTTATTACGAGAAAAGTAAAAATATAAAAATAGAATGATTTCATAATTATTTAGAATAACAAGGTCCAAATATACGAAAATAGAAAGCAAAAGAGAGAAGTATTACTTCGGGTACTTTTTATTATTTTCATTAATGCGATTAAGCAAACTTTAATTGTTTTTTATCGCAGAGAACCCAACATGGCCAGCTTTTATCCGTTCCATTCCTTACTGATTACTATATACCTTTTATTGATTTTAATCTTTTTACATAGCCAGGGTCCGTAGCGAAACCTACTTTTTTAAGAAAAACATAATAATCTCCGCCAGAATAATGTCTGTCTTGCCATCTTTTATAGTAGGAAACACAATCTTTCCAAGTGTCGAACTGAATGTATTTTTTCTTATACCAAAACCCGAAAATATTGTTACTGCTTAGTGAACACTTTGTGCATTTAAACCATCCTGTTTCCAAAATTGCTTGCCTTAAAACTATATCGGCATGTTGCACACCTGCATTTTCTAATGCAATTTTTAGATTTTCTACAGTTAATGTAAAAGGAGGGTGCTCAAATGAAGGGTCAGTGTGCTCATCGGTGATTGAAAATGAAATCACAGCATTAAGGTTTAGTGCAATAATCAATAGCAAAATTTTAAACGGAAAAGCATTCAAAAGGTCAATTATTTTTTTCATAATTCTTTAGTTTAAAGATTTTTAGAAAAGTGGGGCAAAGTAAAGCTAAATATTCTATCCCTTTAGATAATTAAGATAAACGGTGTGTAAGTGCAGACGAAAAGAGAGTAATCTGCTTTTATTTAACTGTTTCTATTGATGGAACATCTCTATTGTTGTTTAAAATGGCAATGAAATATAGGTTTTGATTCAGTTCTTGGTTAAATTTGTTACATAGGCATTAGTTTTAATCTGATCAGAAATTGCCCTTTTTGTTATTATATGAATTACTGTAAAAAACAAATTAACTGCTACTGAGTTCTGATTTTTAGATAATTATGAGTACGAAAAAGTCATATAATGATTTCCCTAAATGGAAAGATTTTCAAATGTATTATCCTGAAGCTTTTAGGATAGTAGAAGGAGAAGAACCCATTGAAGAGTATTGGGAATGGAGAGATTACTCTGTTCATCTAGATCGATACGTTCCAACAGAAAACAATAAGCGTTTAAAAGTTATACTTGTACATGGAGGTGGCGGAAATGGAAGGCTTTTGGCACCTATGGGAGCTTATTTACGTGCAGAAGGATATGAGTGTGTGGCGCCTGACATGCCAGGTTTTGGATTGACAGAAATTAGAAAACCAAATAGTTATTCCACCTGGGTTGAATTGGTGAACGATTTGATAGATAAAGAGAAAGAAATCTGTGGGCGTAAAGTATTGCTTTGTGGTATTAGTCTTGGAGGGATGCTGTCTTACCACGCCGCTTGTTTAAATAATAATGTTGCTGGCCTAATGGTTTCCAGCTTAGCAGACACTTCTCAAAAGGAAGTCCAAATTCAACTTGCTAAAAATAATATAATGGGCAAATTAGGAGCGAAGAGTTTGTCTATGTTTAAAGGGATTACAGATAATATAAAGGTGCCAATAAAGTTGACCACAAAAATGTGGGCAATGGCGAATGATCCTTCATTTGTGAAAAAACTTAAGAAAGACAAGGTAGGTTCCGGTAGTTGGGTTTATCTAAAGTTTTTAAGAACTCTATTTGAGGCGAAAGCAGCTATTGAACCCGAGGATTTTACAAAGTGCCCTTTGTTGTTTTTTCAACCCAAAGAAGATTATATAATTCCATGGACCATCTCCGAGCCTTTCTATAATAGATTAGCGTGCAAAAAAGAAGTTGCTTTTTTAGATAATTGCGGTCATATCCCGATGGAAGAGCCTGGTATATTTCAGTTAAAAGAACATGCTTTAAGATTTATTGCCGATTTAGAAAATGCATAGATTAATTATTTTTATTAATCTCATCTTGCAGTTTCCTCATTAATTCCTGCTCTTTAATTCTTGATTTATTTTTAGTTTCATTAAGCTCAATCTCAATTTCTTTAAGTTTTTCTTTAGTTTCTTTTGTTGTTCTGTTACTACTTTTAAATTTAAACAGAAAGAAGAATAAGAATGTTGATAGGCTAATAATAATAATCCATGTAATAGTTTTATATAAACTTTTGGAAGTAAGCGAACCCAAAAAAGTGATATTTTCTTTTTCAGAATTAACAATTGTTAGCTCATTCTTTACCTCTGTGAGTTTTTCTATTGCTTGTTTTGAGGCTTTTCGTTCTTCTGAGTAGGCTTTCTCAAGATTAGAACTCATATTTTTAATTAATTCTAGAGAGTCTTTTACATTGGAGTAAAATTTTTCAATCCATTCAATTTTCACCACTTTATTGTTGATGTAAGTTGTGGATTGCTCCATTATGAATTTATGTTGACTGTTAAGAGTGGATTTCTCACTGTTCAGCGGGTTTTCAAGAATAACAACCGGGGTTTGTCCTTGAAAAGACAATGAACAGAAGAGTAATAAGCTAATTGATAGAACTTTAAGCATAATGAATTTTTTACAAATAATATTACCTTACAACGTTATTTATCACTAAAAGTTATAGCATTTCATTAGCGAGATTTGCTAGCTCAGATCTTTCACCTTTTTCTAATGTAATATGAGCGAATAAATTATTCCCTTTTAGCCTGTCAATTATATAGGACATTCCGTTACTCTGATCATCTAGGTAAGGAGTGTCAATTTGAAAAATATCTCCAGTAAATATAATTTTGGTATTTTCTCCTGCTCGGGTAATAATTGTTTTTACTTCATGAGGAGTAAGATTCTGAGCTTCATCAACAATGAAAATCATATTAGAAAAACTTCTACCTCTAATAAAAGCTAGCGCTGTAATTGAAAGTTTATCTGTTTCCTCCATTTCATCAATCTTTTTGTGTTTCTTTTCATTTGGACCAAATTGGTTTTTAATGAATTTTAAATTATCAAAAAGAGGTTGCATGTATGGGTTTATTTTGTCTTCAGCATTTCCAGGTAAAAATCCAATGTCATTATTACTTAATGGAACAATAGGTCTAGCCAATACAATCTGATTGTAAGAGTTGTGTTGCTCAATAGCACTGGCTAGTGCAAGTAGAGTTTTGCCTGTTCCTGCTACACCTTGCAAGGTTACTAGTTTTATGTTTGGGTCAAGTAAAGCTCTAATAGCCAATGTTTGCTCGGCATTCTTTGGCTTAATGCCATATATGTATTCTTTTTCTACTCTTTCTAGAACTTGAGATACTCCATCAAAGAAAGAAAGTATAGAAGTTTTGCCGTTTTTCAATATGTAAAAACCATTATTAATAGGGGGATCTGGCAGGAAGCTAGTATCTTCCAAAACACCTTCTTTATAAAGTTTATTAATTACTTCGATATCTACATTTTCCAAAACAATTTTTCCGGTATATCCTGCACTTTCTTTATCAACCTTACCTGTGGTGTAGTCTTCGGCATGCATGCCCAAAGATTTGGCTTTTAATCGAAGATTAATATCTTTAGATACAAGGATGATTGATCTGTCCGGTTCTTGCGCTCTGAGAGTAAGAGCGGCATTCAATATTTTATTATCATTTGTTTTGCCAAATACTTTTATGGCGTCAACTTCTAGTTCAGCATTAAACATTACGAGTTTAAAACGCCCAGTGTTGTCTCCGTTAATTGGATTCCAATCTTGAATCGTTTTGTCCTTGCTTAAAATGTCAAGGGTTCTTATAAACTCCCTTGCAGCAAAATTTTTGGTGTCATTCCCTTTTTTAAAAGTATCAATTTCTTCCATTACCGTAATTGGTATGGCAACATCATGCTCATCAAAACAGTTTATTGCATTATGATCATGAAGAATTACAGATGTGTCAAGTACAAATATTTTAGATTGCTTTTTTTTCGTCATAAGAGGTGATGTTATTGCTGAATAAAAGAACGAAAATTGATGGTGGTTTGAACAAAATAATTGTTAACTTATTAACAATTATACTATAGGTCATAGCTTAATGGTATTAGCCAGTTCTTCTATTGTTTATTTTTCTTTTTATCCCGATTACTACATATCCAAAAAAGGCAAAAGGAATTAACAGTCCAGTCCAGAAACTGAGATAGTTGATGTCCAGCCAACTTTCTTCTATTTCACATTTTCCATTTGTAAAATTATCAATATGACAAGTAGTTCCGTTTTTAAGAAATATAGAGTCTCCAATAATTTGGTAAGTTTCTGTATCATCTCTATCTTCAGAAGTGGTGTTTCCTGCTGAACAGATCGAAAATAAGAATAACAATAAAATAAAACGCATAGAATAATGTTATGGATTATGCAATAATAGGAATTGCAGTTGTGTCTTTTAATGAGCTCATGACAAAAGAACTTTGAACATTAGCAATGTTGTTGATTGATGATAGCTTGTTTTTTATAAAGGATTGATATTCTTCCATGTCTGAAACAACTACTTTTAATTGGTAATCATAACTTCCAGTGACATGAAAACATTCTATAACTTCAGCATACTCGATGATGGATTTTTCAAATTCAATTTGCATCTCCCTTGAATGCAAGATCAATGAAACAAATGATATCACCATCAAATTTTTATTGATTAATTTTCTGTCCAAAATTGCAACGTATTGTTTAATATAACCTTGCTTTTCAAGCCGCTTTATTCTTTCGTATGTTGGAGTAACAGATAGACCAACTTTTTGAGCTAGCTCTTTTGTGTTAAGTTTTGTGTTGCTCTGCAACAAATTAAGAAGGGATCTGTCGATTTTGTCAATTGTCATGTAGTTTATCTTTCTGTTTGGTATGTGATATTACGTCTAAATTTAATTAAATAAACTACATTAATGTAGTTTTATAGTATAATTTTCTAATATTATATTTTTTATTAGATTAATAATCTTTAATATGTAGTTTTACTCCACGAATCAACTAAGTATAGATCTATGGATTATAAAAAAATGAGCCCAGAAAGTTTAATGATGAGTCACGGTTACAAGCCCGAATTATCAGAAGGGGCAATTAAATGCCCTATTTTTCAAACATCAACTTTCGTATTTAAAAATGCAGAAGAAGGTAAAGCATTCTTCGAAGTCGCTTATGGAATAAGAGAAAAAGAAAAAGGCGAGGAATTGGGTCTTATCTATAGTCGTTTAAATAATCCGGATTTAGAGATTCTAGAAAACCGCTTGTGCTTATGGGATAAAGCAGAAGACTGTGCTGTATTTGAAAGTGGGATGTCTGCAATTTCTACAGCGATGATGGAATTCTTAAAGCCAGGCGATTTAATTCTATGTGGCAGGCCATTATATGGCGGTACAGACCATTTTGTGAATCACTTTTTGGCAAAAATGGGAATTCATTCAATTGGGTTTAATTCTGATATGCGGAAGCAGGAAATTATTGATTTAGTAAATGCATCGGGTCATAAATTAGCAATGATTCATATTGAAACTCCTGCAAATCCAACCAACGCACTCTTCGATATTGAAATGTGCAGTGACATTGCTAGAGAACTTTCTTCGGGTGAAGAAAAAGTAATTGTTTCTGTTGATAATACATATATGGGGCCTTTATGGCAGCACCCTCTGGAGCACGGAGCAGACATCGTGCTTTATTCCGCAACAAAATATATTGGTGGTCACAGTGATGTGATTGCAGGAGCCTGTTTGGGTTCTAAAGAATTGATTGGGAGAATAAAAGGTTTGCGTACTTTTTTAGGCAATATGGCTGGACCATGGACAGGTTGGTTATTAATGAGGAGTTTAGAAACGCTAAAAGTTCGAATGGATCAACAAGCTGAAAATGCAAAACATGTTGCAGAGTTTTTGAGGAGCCATCCAAAAGTTGAAAAAGTGTATTATTTAGGTTTTATTGAGGACCAAAATGATCCAGTAAAAACAGCTTTGTATAAAAAACAATACAAGTCGGCAGGGGCGATGATATCTTTTGATGTGAAAGGTGGAGAAAAAGAAGCTTTTAAATTTTTAAATAGTTTACAGTTAATAAAGCTTGCTGTTAGTTTAGGGAGTACAGAAAGCTTGGCAGAACACCCTGCTACTATGACGCATGTAGATATAGATGCGGATGTAAGGAAAATGCTGTCAATAACTGATAAATTGGTGCGTTTGTCAGTTGGAGTTGAAAATTTTAAGGATATTATTTGGGATGTAGAACAAGCATTGGAGGCCATATAAGTAGTCTTATTTTTTGTCTTAGTTCCAATTCTTCTAAACACGACAGATATTTATCAAATTCATCCGAAATGATATAAAAAAGGATTTGAAACAACCAAATTTCTATCTTCTCACCTGTGAGCTCAAAATATCAAGATATAAAAGAAAAAACATACAACTTTCCGCAAGATGAGTTTGAAGTCAAAAACAACGAACTGTTTTTTTAGGGTATTGACTTGAAGCAAATAATCCAATAAAATGGTTCACCATTGAAGATTTGGTATTTACCTAAAATTTCTGAGAATATAAACCATGCTAAGGAGTTCTTCAGGGTAGCGATGGACAAGGTTGGTTATAAAGGAGGTTATACCTATTGCTATTGCACTAAGTAAAATTGGAATCTTAACAACTTCACTTGTTGTATGAAATCCTAATCTAGAATACATTTAACCTAAATACTTTTATTACATTTGATGTCATTATAAATAAGCTATGAACGTATACTTAGATAACGCCGCTACAACACCTTTAGACCCCTTAGTGCTTGAAGCTATGATGCCTTACATGACAGATTATTTTGGGAATCCATCTTCTACGCATGCTTTTGGTCGAAAAACCAAAAATGCTATTGAAATATCTAGGAAAAAAGTAGCAGACTATTTAAATGCTGAGCCTGCAGAAATTATTTTTACATCAGGCGGAACTGAAGCTGATAATATGGCGCTTCGTTGCGGTGTTATGGATTTAGGAGTTAAAAGAATAATAACTTCATGTGTAGAACATCATGCAGTAGGTCATACCGCTGAGCATCTAAGAGATCATTTTAATGTAAAGGTGGAGTTTGTTGATTTGAAAGAGGATGGCCATGTTGATATGAATCATTTGGAAGAACTTTTAGCACAGCAAGAGTTAAAGTCAATGGTGTCTCTCATGCATGGAAATAATGAAATTGGAAATTTAACTTCCTTAGAGTTAGTTGGTGATTTATGCAAAAAGTACAGTGCTTATTTTCATTCCGATACGGTTCAAACGATGGGGCATTATCGCTTTGATATGAAGAAACTAAATATTGATTTTATTACATGTGCCGCGCATAAATTCCACGGGCCTAAGGGCGTTGGGTTTTTGTATGTGAATAAAAATACACCAGCAAAATTTATGATGTCAGGCGGTTCGCAAGAACGTGGACATAGGGGAGGAACAGAAAATCTTTACGGAATTGTTGGCTTGGCTAAAGCAATGGAAATTGCATATGATCACATGGAAGAACATCAGGTTTCAATACAAGGATTAAAGACTTACATGAAGAGGCAACTACAAGAAATGATTCCTAACATTATTATTAATGGAGAAGATGATTCTAAAAGGAGTTTGTATACGGTTCTAAGTGTATGCTTTCCATTGTCAGACAGAAGCAGTATGTTTTTATTCAATTTGGATAT
>CAWUXI010000033.1:0-3881 GCA_963926405.1 uncultured Flavobacteriales bacterium | reverse complement strand
CTACAAAAGAAGATTGCTCTTTCATCATTGTCTTTAAAGAACTTTCCATTTTCATCCGCATAAGTCCTTTTTCGTTTAAAAAATTCTTCATTATCTATAAAATAGACTTGCATTCTTGCCTGCGGAACAGAAGCAACTTTAATAATAAGCGGGTGATCTACATCGTTAACGATCAGGTTCATTCCTGATAATCTAATAACTTCATGCAATTGATGTCTTCTTTCGTTAATTACACCAAAGCGAGGCATGAATATTCTGATCTCTTTGTCTCGCTCATGTACACCTTGTGCTAAGGTCCTTACTGATG
The DNA here is from genome assembly GCA_963926405.1 of uncultured Flavobacteriales bacterium. Lineage (GTDB taxonomy): Bacteria > Bacteroidota > Bacteroidia > Flavobacteriales_D > Parvicellaceae > CALSMU01. Next base: position 3,574 of record CAWUXI010000033.1, on the reverse strand, counting down.
AAGAAATTTCGCTTTCAGGAAGAAAGGGGTCGATTTCTTGTGTTATATAAAGTACTCGGGTCTTTTGCATAAACTTTGTTCTAAATTTTCTTGCGGTTACAAAAATATATAAAAAAAACCATTATTTCCAACATTTATACTAGTTTTGTTCACCTTTTTTGTCAACTAATGAAGATATTTAAGACACAAAGAACACTAAAAGAACACCTTAATTCAATTGAGGAAAAATTTAAAGTTGGTTTCACTCCAACAATGGGTTCATTGCATGAAGGTCACTTATCCTTAATTCGTGCGTCAAAAAAACAATGTGACATTGTTGTTTGCAGTATTTTTGTGAATCCCAGCCAATTTAACGCGGTTTCAGATTTTGAAAACTATCCTGAAGATCATTTTGGAGATATTGAGTTATTAATTTCGGTTGGTTGTGATGTATTATTTCTACCAAATGATGTGAATGAGGTCTATCAAAATGAAAAAAACTTTTCCGTAGAATTAGGTAATCTTACTAATGTTTTGGAAGGAGAGCATAGACCTGGCCATTTTGATGGAGTGATGCGCGTGGTTAAACTTCTTTTTGATATTGTTCAGCCTGATAAGGCTTTTTTTGGATTAAAGGATTTTCAACAATTTTTGATTGTCCAGAAAATGACGAAGGAGTTGAATATGGAAATTGAAGTTATTGGATGCGATGTTGTGAGAGAAAAAAGCGGTTTAGCTATGAGTTCGAGAAATAAGAGACTTTCCAATAATGAATTAAAAGATGCTTTGGTTTTGCAAAAAGCCCTAAATCATTGCAAGAAGAACTTTGGAAAAATGGGATTGCAAGCTTTGCAAGCTGAATGTTTTGGAATTTTGCAAAAGGAAAGTGAAGCTGAATATTTTGAAATTTGTGATTCGGAATCGTTATGTACGGTTACAGAAGTATCAGCAGCCAAAAACATTAGAGCTTTTACTGCCGCTTCTATCGGTGAAATTCGGTTAATTGATAACATGGAATTATTATAATAATGGTACACAAGGTCAGTTGGGTTATTGAAATAAATAACTAATTTCGCACTCGAAATGCATATAGAGATATTCAAATCTAAAATTCACCGTGTAACGGTAACCGAAGCAGACCTTAATTATATTGGGAGTATTACAATTGATGAGGATTTGTTGGATGCTGCGAACATGATTGAAGGAGAGAAAGTTCAGATCGTTAATGTTAATAATGGAGAGCGAATTGAAACTTACATTATTAAAGGGATTCGTGGTTCAGGAAACGTTTGTTTGAATGGACCGGCGGCTAGAAGGGTAGCTGTAGGGGATATTGTTATTATTATTTCGTACGCGACGATGGACTTTGAAGAAGCAAAATCTTTTAAGCCTAGCATTGTTTTTCCAAATCCTAAAAACAATAAAATTGAAGGTTAGGAGTTAAATTAATTCAAAAGTACACTCTTGAAAAGGAAAATCTTCACTAGTTTAAAAATCGTTATCCCTATATTATTAGGGATCTATATCTGTTGGTACTTTTGGAGCAGTTTTGATGTGCAGGCGAAAGCTGCATTTTTTGATGTTTTCAAAGAGGCAAATTATTTCATCTTGTTTATTTCACTATTAATTGGTTTAATAAGTCATGTAAGTCGGGCACATCGATGGAGGTATATGTTGCGGTCTTTAGGTTATAAACCTCCATTAAAAAACACCTATAATGCTATTATGATAGGTTATATAGCAAACATGGTTGTTCCTCGAATGGGGGAAGCCTCAAGAGCGGCGGTATTAAAAGGAACTGATAATGTCCCTTTTGATAAAGGATTTGGGACTATTGTGGCTGAAAGAGTTATAGATGTAGTTTGTTTGGCTATTGTAATTGGGGTAGCTGTTATTCTCAATTTCGATAATATGAACGATTTAATGAAGCTTGCCGAAGGGATTACTTCTACAAGCGACGGAGGATCAGCCTCTACTCCGTGGATTAAATACATTGTTTTGGGATTAATAGGCTTAGGAATGTTGGGTTTTACTTACCTATATTTTTATAGGCCCACTTTTAAACAGAAATTTATAAGCTTTGTTAAAGGTTTTATTGATGGAATTAAAACCATATTTACCATGAAGGATAAATGGGGTTATTTATTTCACACTTTAATTATTTGGTCCTGCTATGTTTCAATGTTTTGGGTTACATTTTATGCCTGGGAGGAAGCAAGCTTGATGACAGTAGATGGAATATTGTCTGCTTTTATTGCAGGAACGATAGGCTTTATTATTGTTCAAGGAGGTATTGGAGCTTACCCTTTAATGGTTGGAGCAGTTCTTACATTCTTCTTGGCTCAACAAGGGCTGGAGGCAACTCCTGAAAGGGTTTCGAGTCATATTGGTTTTGGAGCCTTGGTTTGGGCTACGCAAACGTTACTAATAGTGTTCTTGGGGTTATTATCTTTAGGAATGGTGCAAGTGAATAAAAAGAAAAATGAGCACTCAGCTTAAGCCACTTTTTTCTCCACTTTAGTTTGCTTCGAAAGTTTGCTACTTGTTTTAAGTAAGTGTCTCAAAATCTTTCTTTTAAGGTGTATTTTCTTCATTTCATACGCATTTTCGGAGCGCGAAATTAGGCATTTCTTTTCGACTAAAAAAGAAAAATGAAATAATTCTTTCTTAAGAATACGTTAAGTCATTGTTACGACTGTTTAATAGCGCGTTTTAACTGTTAACTTTTTTCTTCGATTTTTACATCCAAACTCAATTCTTTCAATTGAACAGAATCTATTGGAGAAGGAGCATCAATCATCATGTCTCTACCGCTATTGTTTTTAGGAAAGGCAATAAAATCACGAATACTTTCTTGTCCTCCAAATAAAGAGCAAAGTCTATCGAATCCAAAAGCCAAACCTCCATGGGGGGGAGCTCCGTATTCAAAAGCATTCATTAAAAAGCCGAACTGATCTTCAGCTTCTTCTTTTGTAAACCCTAATAAGTCAAACATTCTCGCTTGAATGGCTTTGTCATGGATACGAATGGATCCACCACCAACTTCTACACCGTTTATGGCTAGGTCATAAGCATTTGCTCTAACTTCTCCAGGAGCAGAATCTAATTTATCGAAATCTTCTTTCTTTGGAGAGGTAAAAGGGTGGTGCATGGCGTGAAATCTTTGAGAATTTTCATCCCATTCTAACAAAGGAAAGTCCAATACCCAAAGTGGTTTAAAGATGTTAGGGTTTCTTAACTCGAGTTCAGTCCCCATATGTAAACGTAACTCGCTCATTTGAATTTGAACCTTGCTTTTATCACCACTTAACACCAGCAGTAAATCTCCAGCTGAAGCGCCACATTCATCTGCCCAGGCTTTTAGGTCTTCTTGAGAGTAAAATGTATCTACAGAAGATTTAAATGAGCCGTCTTCATTGCATTTAACATAAACCAATCCTTTAGCCCCAATTTGTGGACGACGAACCCAGTCTGTTAATTTGTCCAATTGTTTTCTAGAATAAGTAGCACACCCTTCGGCACAAATCCCTACAACAAGCTCAGCCGAGTCGAATATTGCAAAACCTTTGTTTTGCGTTAATGCGTTTAAATTATT
>CAWUXI010000032.1:0-29157 GCA_963926405.1 uncultured Flavobacteriales bacterium | reverse complement strand
TAGATAAGGGTTCTTCAGAAATTAAAAATAGCGCATGGATTTGAGCCATAGTTTTGTTGATACCCCAATTGGAACCTAAACTTCCCCAGGATTGTATGAATTTATCTTTTGCTTCTTTTAACTCCATGGTGTAAATATAATTAACTTTTTGAAGTTTCAAAAATAAATGAAAGTTTATTTTATTCATGTTAAGAATACTATATATGAGGTATAATTCTATTAACAGAATATAGCAAACTGAGAATTCCTTTATCTGTTTTATGTTATTTTGCCTTAGAATTTAATTGATCATTATTGTATAGACATTATTCAAGAAGATTCTTTGGTCTAATAGCTTTAATTACAGCTTTCTCATAGGTGTTATACTAAGATATGGTTAAAAAGAATGTTAGTAATTATGTTTTAGGGCACCTAGTGGGAGGTAAAATGGGTTATCTTTGCACCTTATAAGCTAAAATATTAAGCTATGACTTTAAAGACGGTAAGATTTAATACAAAAGATAAGCCTGAGTTTTATAAGGTTTTGAGGAAGCGTGTAAATGCTTATTTCAAAGAAAATAACATTTCAAAATTTGCAGATGCAAGAATGAAATGGAAAACAGCGATTATTTTAATTGCATTTTTCACACCATTGGTATTGTTGTTAGCCGGTTTGGTTCCTAACCCATATGTTCAAGTATTACTCTGGGTCTTTATGGGGGTAGGTATGGCCGGCGTTGGGTTAACAATAATGCACGATGCAAATCACGGTTCTTACTCTAAAAACCAAATGGTTAATAAAATATTAGGAATGACAATTAATTTTGCAGGAGGTTATGCCTTAAACTGGAAAATTCAACACAATGTTTTACATCATACCTATACCAATGTAAGCGATTTGGATCAAGATATTGATACGGGTAAACTAATGCGGTTTTCACCAAGACAACCACATTTTAAATTTCAAAAATTTCAGGTTGTTTATGCATGGTTTTTTTATGGGATTATGACATTCTATTGGGTAGTAGCCAAGGATTTTGTTCAAATAGCATCTTTTAAAAAGGATGAGTTATTGAAGGCGCAGGGCAAATCATTAGGTATGGCCTTACTGGAAATATTTGCGGTAAAAATTGTTTACCTATTTATATTTGCTTTTTTACCACTTTACTTTATGGACATCTCTTTCGGATTTTGGTTCTTGTGCTTTTTCTCTAAACATTTTGTTGCAGGACTAATTTTAGCTTTAGTGTTTCAGCCAGCTCATGTACTTGAAGATACTGAATTTCCAGAGCCAGATGGAGAGGGTAGTCTAGAAAATAACTGGGCAATTCATCAATTTAAAACGACCGCTAACTTTGCACCTAAAAATAAAGTGCTAGGATGGTATATGGGTGGTTTAAACTACCAAGTAGAGCATCATTTATTTCCAACAGTATGTCATATTCATTATCCGAAAATTTCTAAAATTGTAAAAGCTACTTGCGAAGAATACGGTGTGCCATATTATTCAAAAGATACGTTTACAGATGCTGTGGTTAGTCATGTAAAACTATTGTCAAGACTAGGTAAAGGAGAGTCTGTTTCACCAGTCGCTGCTGAATAAGTTTGGTGATCTGCTAGTGTCTGAATTTTCTTTACAGTAGGCCTTTCTCAGCTATTTATATTGCTTGACTGGTTCAATTAGTTAATAAGTTCCAATAGTATTAAAGAGTTTCAGAATTGTTTTAAACATTTACTTCCAATGTTCTAAAAATGGACCAACGCAAAGAATATTCTATGTATTTTGCAATTTGTTAAAGAAGATTTAACAGTTCCACCATCTAAATAATTAGTTAATTATGTTATTCATTATGCTTTTGGTGGTTATTCACTGGTACACCTCTTTATTTTTCCAAACTTTTTTCCTGCATCGATATTCGGCACACAAGCACTTTACGATGTCTCCATTTTGGGAGAAAATATTCTATATTCTTTCATGGATTACACAAGGTTTTACAGCACTCAGTCCGCATGTTTATGGTAAACTACATCGACTGCACCATGCATATGCGGATACAGAAAAGGATGTTCATTCACCCAAGTACGACAAAACTTTAGTAGCTATGATGCGGAAAACAGATAAGATATTTAGAGGCATTAAGCACGGTAGAATCGTACTAGAAGAAAAGTTCTGTAAAAACCTTCCTTACTGGGGTTTTATGGAGAAGTATGCATATAGTTTAGGAGCAAGAATTTTGTGGGCAGGAATTTACGTTGCTATTTACTATATGTTTGTTCCTTCTACTGCATTGTGGTTGTGGACATTTTTCCCGCTACATTTTATAATGACACCTTTACAAGGTGTAGTTATCAATTGGTTTGCGCATAAAATTGGTTATCGTAGTTTTGACGTAACGGATACTTCTACCAATCTTATGCCTTTTGATCTAATAACTATGGGCGAAGGTTACCATAACAACCACCATGCACACTCTGGAAGTGCCAACTTTAGTCAAAAATGGTACGAAACAGATTTAAGCTATCCTGCCATTGCTTTATTCGATGCCATTGGGATTATTAAACTGGTTAAGGCTCAGAAAAGTTTGTTGACTGAGCGATAAAACAAAATTTTATGTGTTGTTGAAGAATTTCAGTTTGTGAGTAAATTAATTTTTCATATAGGTAACTAATAGCTACTGTAGTTAGTAATGTAAAGCTTTTAGCTAGGTTAGGAAGTGCCAAGTCTGTTGCCTAAAAACACTTCTGAATAGCTTGTTATTAAGTTTAAGTTGGTGGTAACTTTGGTTTGGTTTTCTTAATTCAATTTATTGTAATCTTAATTTAGCGGTAATTAGTTAAATTACTCTTACGCCAAAAGATGTTTATGAAACTTTTTTGGTAATTTAGAGTTAAAACGGGTTAGACAAAATAAATTATTAAGAAGAATTTTAGATTAATTTTCGTGCCACTAAAACAAAGATATGCACATATTATATAGGCTTATTCGGGATATTTGTCTTTTCATAATAATAGGAATTTTTTTAACAGAGAATCCAATTGTATTAAAACTGCTAATAAGCTTGTTCGCTCTAGTAGTTTATTTTTTCACAAACAAAAGTATTGACTCTTTGGAAAGTAATGAAGAGTAGTTGTATCAATCTGTATAACTGACCCAATCTTTAATTTTTCCATAAAAAAATCATTTTCAAATTAACTTCACTCAGTCAAAATAAAAGAGATTTAACCCCTTTTATATTTCATTACTATAATTGACAAGATTACTTAACCAAGGCCCTCTCTGGCTCTAATTTAAGCTCCTGTGTGCTGCAATATATAATCCCGCCAACTTATTAACATCTTCTGCTAAGCCAAAAGCTTTTTCGTATCATTGTCAACGCGCAAATAAAGAACAAATGATAAACGTAGAAACAGCCAAATTAGCCCAGCTAGCAATTCATAGAGTAGGTAACAAGCACAAAGGTGAGACTATGTTTGTCTCCCAAGAACCAGTTAAGCTTACGGAAGATTTATCACAATTATTAACGGATTATTTTCTAAAGCCGTTTACCAAAATAACAGAGAAATTTCATTTTGTCCATGAGGTAGATTTAAGCTATAACCCCCTAAATGGAATAAGTGAAAATATCTTTTCAGACAAGTCTTCCTTTTTTGAGAATTCTGTATTGATTCTTCGTCACTTGTTCGATCAATCAAATCATCCACATATAAAAACGGGAGATTTGTTTATTGCTTATTTTGATAAGATGCACCATTTAGGTGAGCAGGTAAGAGCAATAGGCATATTTAAATCCGAGAGAAAAGACTCTTTTTTACAAGTGGAGGAGAAGAATAAAAAGCTGACAATTAATACTGAAAAAGGTATTAGCGTTAAGAAGCTAGATAAAGGTTGTTTGATTCTGGAAACGGAGGAAGGCTTGAAAGTTTTATCGGTTGACAATAATAACTACGATGCAGGATATTGGAAAAAAGACTTCTTGAAAATAGATTATGTACATGATGAGAACTATGAAACAGATGCTTTTCTTGATTTATGTAAATCCTTTGCTAAGGATGTTATAGGTGAGGAGACGAAGAAAGATGAAATTGATTTTTTAAATCACTCTATGCGATTTGTAGAAGGAAATAAAGAAGTTTCTGTTGACGATTTTAGTGATGCTTTGTTCTCGGATGAAGAAACCAAAGGAGATTTCAAAGATTATAAAAAAGCTTTTGAAGCGGAGTTTGAGCTCGAGATGTCAGATTCATTTCAAGTTTCTGAGTTAGTTTTAGAAAAGCAAAAACGTTCGATTAAAAATGCTATTCAGTTAGATACAAATATTCAACTGCGTTTCAATTTTGACGATCCTGCTTCAATGGGGAAATTTGTCGAAAGAGGTTATGATGAGGAAAAAGGTATGCATTATTACAAGGTGTTTTACAACGAGGAAATTAAATAATCTTTTCTAAGCTAAGATAAGCTCACAGTCAAAAGGCAACCAAAGTCCTAAGTGGACCGTCTATAAGTTCCTTATAGAATCAAATTAAACTAAAAACAATTTTGTAGCTTCCATTTTTATAAGGTTATTTGCCAATGTGTTCCTTTTTAGGTAATAGGCCACCACTTAAAGTAATTATTATGAAAAAACTATATATAACTCTGATTTTATGTTTTTTATCAATTTCTATTTCTTTTGGGCAAGAGAAAAAAGGAGACGATGTGAGGAGGACATATTATTATTCATTTTCTAATGTGAGCTCTATTGATCAAGTTGAAAACTTGAAAGAAGATATTGAAGAATTAAAAAGCGTTGTTAAGGTTAAGACGGAATATAAAGTTGAAAAAGGAGCCGGACAAGTAGTCGTAGTTGTTTTGGAAAAAACAAGAACGAGTGAAGGGCAAGTGTTTTTTAGCATTACAGATTTAAAGAGGTTGATTGTTTCTAACGATTTGATTCCGAATGAATTGAAACAGGAGGAAACCATTTTACAGAAATAATTTATTAGATGAAAAAATTAAATAAATATATTGCTGTAATCTGTCTTATAAGTATTGGCTTTACAGCACTTGGACAATCAGATGGTTGTTCTTCTGCAACTCCAATAGCGGTAGCAGCAAACTGTTCTACACCAACAGCAGGTTCAACCGCAGGAGCGACACAAACAATACCCGGATGCGTTGGTAATGCAGATGATGATGTTTGGTATTCATTTGTAGCAACAGCTACTTCTCATCAAATAGATGTAGATGGAGCAGTAGGCTTCGATGCTGTAGCTCAGTTATTTTCGAATACTTGTTCATTATTGACCTCTTTAAATTGCCAAGACGCAACATTTGATGGGGGAGTAGAGTCAATTTTTGCAACAGGATTAACAATTGGAAATACTTACCGTATTAGAGTCTATGATTATTATGCGGGTTCTGGAACGGGTAACTTTACAATATGTGTTACGGTTGGTCCAACACCACCTTCTAATGATTTTTGTTTAAGTGCAATACCGTTAGCGGTAAACGGAGCTTGTTCTTATACGGGAGGAACTAGTTTAGGTGCTACTCAAACTATGGTTGGTTGTGCAGGTACTGCAGATGATGACGTTTATTTTAGTTTTGTTGCAACCAACTCAGTTCAAACTATCACGGTTGATCCTTCTTCAGCAATGGACCCAGTTGTTCAATTATTAGATGGTGCTTGTATAACTTTTATTTCTCTTTATTGTCAGGATGCTGGTTTTACAAATGGTAACGAAGTTATTAATGCTGTAGGATTGGTTCCTGGAGCAACTTATTATATTAGAGTATACGATTACTACAATGCAACTGGTGGAGACACTTTTGATATCTGCGTAACAGGTACAGCTACCTCAGCTCCAGTAAATGATGAACCCTGTAATGCTATTCTTTTACCTCCGGTAACAGCAGCTTGTAATTATTTAAATTTTACAACAACTGGGGCAACTGCTTCTGTTGGGGCGCCAACTCCAGCTTCTTGTGTAGGTGGGTCAGGAGCTGCAATTGGAGGTTTTAGCGCTTCTACCGCCGACGTTTGGTTTGCGATTACCGTACCAGCAACTGGAAGTGTTTATGTTTCGCCAGAACCAAATGCAGGAATAAACGACGCTGTTATGTCATTGTATTCAGGGACATGTGGTTCTTTGACGCAGATAGCTTGCTCGGATGATCACAATTTCCCTGGAGGGGCAAATGATTTAAAACCTTATATAGCAGAAACAGGATTAACACCTGGTTCAACGGTCTATTTAAGATATTGGGGATTTGGAACAGCCCAGGGAGATTTCGGAATCTGTGTTTCTGCACCCACCAATGATGATTGCGTTAATGCTTTGTACATATGTGATATTAACGGGTTTAGTGCATCTACAAGTGCTGCCTATACTCCAGATAGACCCGGTACAGGTGGTGGACAAATGTTTGGAAATAATGAAACCTCTGCTGGAGTTAATCAAATAAATGGAGTTAATACAGGAGGTCCTTTTGGAGGGACTACTTTTGATGTTAATATTGAAAATAACTCTTGGATAAAATTTACTGCATCTGCAACAACAGCAACATTAACAGTTACTGTGTACGATTGCTGGGTAGGAAGTTTCCCATCTGGAGGAATTCAAATGGAAGTATTTTCAGGGACGAATTGCGATAATTTTGTTTCTGTTTCAAATTTTGAAGAAAACTCTACCGGGTTTGTAATCACTGCAACAGGATTAACTATTGGTCAAGATTACTATTTAATGGTAGATGGTTATGCTGGTGATATTTGTAGTTATACAATTACAGCAGATTCTGGAGTTCAATTTCCTGAAATTACTGCTGCACCTGAAACAATTTGTGCAGGAGCATCTACGACATTAACAGGCCCTCCAAGTGCAAGTGGTTATTTATGGTTTCCAGGTGGGCAAACAACTCAAGCAATTGTTGTTAACCCTTCTACAACTACAACATATACATGTATAGTTGAAGGTGTATGTGATTATAAGCAAACACTGACAAAGACCATTACGGTAAATCAATTGCCTACTATGACGAGTACAACAACTCCTGCGGATATTTGTTCAGGACAATCAGTTGGACTTAATTTAATTAGTGATTTGGCTTCTACGTTTTCATGGATTCCAACTGCAAATGCTAATGTTGGCGGAGAAGTTTCTGGTTCAGGTAGTACAATTAATACTGTATTGACAAATGTTACAGGTTCTCCACAGACGTTTACCTATACAGTTACACCAACTTCAACAGTTGGAGGTTGTCTTGGGAATCCGCAAACGGTTACAGTTACAGTTAACCCAATTCCATCTGCTTTAACACTTACTGGTACAACTCCTGTATGTGTTGGTGATCCAATCAATTTCACTGCTAATAATGTATCAGGAGGAACCTATTCTTGGACAGGGCCAAATTCGTTTACATCGGCTTTAGAAGATCCAACGATTGGTTCTTCAGTTTTAGCTTCGGGAGGAATCTATAATGCTGCGGTTACGGTTGCAGGTTGTACAAGTCCTTCAGCTTCTACATCTGTAGTAGTTAATCCGATCCCATCTACTTTAACAATATCAAGTAACTCTCCTGTTTGTGTTGGTGATCCAATTAACTTTTCGGCAAATACTATAGCAAGTGGAACCTACTCTTGGACTGGACCAAATACATTTAGTTCTTCATTAGAAGATCCTACAATAGCTTCTGCTGTTATAGCCTCTGGAGGAACTTACAATGTTACGGTGACAGTAGTAGGTTGTACAAGTCCATCAGCTTCAACTTCAGTTACCGTAAATACAATTCCATCAGCTTTAACGTTGTCAAGTAACACACCTGTTTGTGTTGGAAGTGCAATAAACCTAACTGCTAATACAGTTGGCGGAACTTATTCTTGGACGGGACCAAATTCATTTACTTCCTCAGCAGAAGACCCAACGATAGCTTCTGCAGTTTTAGCATCTGGCGGAACTTATAATGCTACTTTAACAGTAGCCGGTTGTACAAGCCCTTCAGCATCAACATCTGTTGTGGTTAACGCAATAGATAATGCCTCATTTACTTATCCATTGGCAACATATTGTGCTACTGGTTCGGATCCAGTTGCAACAATTACAGGATTAGCTGGCGGTTTGTTTACAATTTCAGGAGGCGGAGTAATCAATTCAGGAAATGGCACCATTGACCTTGATGCTAGTGGAATTGCTAGTTATACAGTTACTTATACTACTAGCGGGCCGTGTCCGACTTTTACAAACACAACAATAGATATTACAGCTTCACCAGATGCAACATTTAGTTATTCAGTTGCGGCTTATTGCCCAGTTGGAACTACAACTATTAGTCAACCAGTTGGATCAAGTACAGGAGCGTTTACTGCTTCGCCTGCAGGTTTATCAATCAATTCGACAACTGGAGAAGTTAATTTAGCAGCAAGTTCTACAGGAAACTATACTGTTACAAATACCATTGTCGCGGCTGGAGGATGTGCAGCAGACGTAGCAGTAACATCGATAGAAGTTTATGCTTTACCAACTGTAACTGCATCTGCAACTGCTCCTAGCATTTGTGATGGTGGTTCTGTTACATTTAATGGAGGAGGAGCAACTACTTATTCATGGGATAATGGAGTAACAAACGGAGTTGCTTTCGTTCCTGGTTCTACAGGAAACGCAACTTATATGGTTACCGGAACGGATGATAATTCATGCGTAAATACAGCAACTGTTGATGTTTTAGTTAATACACTGCCAATTGTAGTAGCTAACGCTACCTCAATTGGAATTTGCGATGGAGCATCTGTTACTTTAACTGGTTCAGGTGCTACTTCTTATACTTGGAATAATGGTGCAGTTGACGGAGTTGCATTTACGCCAGCTGTGGGTTCTGTTAATTACACAGTTACTGGAACAGATGGTAATACATGTCAAAATACGGATGTTATAGGAGTTACTGTAAATGCACTTCCAACTGTTGTTGCGAATGCACCAGGAACAAGTGTCTGTGATGGAACTCCAGTTACTTTAACAGGAAGTGGAGCCACATCTTATACTTGGACTGGAGGAGTTACAGATGGAGTAGCATTTACACCAGGTGTAGGAGTTGTAAACTATACAGTTACAGGAACAGATGGAAACACTTGTGTGAATACAGATATAGTAACTGTAACGGCAATAGCAATTGATGATCCTTCATTTAATTATGCAACTGGCTCAACTTATTGTGCTTCTGGAACAGATCCAATTGCTACAATTACAGGTTTAACAGGTGGTACATTTAGCATTGATAATGGAGGTGTTATTAATGCTGGAGATGGAACCATTGATTTAGCTGGAAGTGGAATAGGTGCTTATTTAGTTACTTATGCTACAAACGGAACTTGTCCGACATCTACAACTGCAAATGTTAATATTACTGCAGCACCTGACGCTACGTTTGGTTATGCATTACCTACTTACTGTGCAACTGGTAATACTTCAGTAGTATATCCAATTGGATCTAGTGGAGGAGCATTTACTGCTACACCAGCTGGATTATCAATAAACGGTTCTGATGGTTCGGTTGATTTATCAACTAGTTCAGCGGGGGTTTATACTGTAACAAATGACATTGTTGCTTCAGGTGGTTGTGCACCAGATAATGCTACAACAACAATTGAAATTTTTGCTTTGCCTACGGTAACAGCGGCATCAAGTGCTCCAGATATTTGTGACGGAGGATCCGTAACTTTTACGAGTGGTGGAGCATCAACGTATGTCTGGGATAATGGAGTAGTAGATGGTGTATCATTTACTCCAGGTGCTACAGGAAATGTAACTTATACGGTAACCGGAACTGATGGAAATAGTTGTTCGAATACGGCTACTGTTGATGTGCTTGTAAACACTTTACCAACTGTAATTGCCAATGCAAATAGTGTTAGCATTTGCGATGGAGCTTCTTTAACCTTAACAGGTTCAGGGGCTACATCATACACTTGGGATAATACTGTTACCGATGGCGTTAGTTTTACTCCTGCTATAGGTGTAGTTAATTATACAGTAACAGGTACAGATGGAAATAGCTGTGTAGATACTGATCAAATAAGTGTAACAGTAACCGCATTGCCAACAGTTGTTGCAAATGCATCTTCTATTGCAGTTTGTGATGGAGATCCAGTAACATTAACAGGTAGTGGAGCTACTACTTACATTTGGACAGGAGGTGTTTTAGATGGTGTTGCATTTACTCCAGCAGTGGGGATAAACAATTATACAGTTACTGGAACAGATGGAAATACGTGTAGTAATGCAGGAGCGGTGACAGTTACAGTTACCGCAATTGATGATCCATCGTTTAATTATGCCACAGGTTTAACTTATTGTGCTTCTGGAACGGATCCAATTGCAACCGTTACTGGATTAGGAGGTGGTACTTTTACTATTGATAACGGAGGAACTATTAATGCAAGTGATGGGACTATCGACTTAATAGCAAGTGGGATTGGTACTTATGTAGTTACCTACACAACGAACGGTACTTGCCCAACATCAACTACTTCAAATGTTACTATTACAACTGCTCCTGATGCTACTTTTAGTTACGCTCAGGCAGCTTATTGCCAAATTGGGATAACTAGTCCAGCTTATCCTTTAGGTTCTAGTGGAGGTGTTTTTACAGCGACACCAGCTGGATTATCAATAAGCGGAACTACAGGAGATATTGATTTAGTTAATAGTGCTCCAGGAATTTATACTGTTACAAATGATATTGTTGCTTCTGGTGGATGTGCCCCAGCAAATGCTTTAACTATTATAACGGTAACACCTGCGGATGATGATGGATTTGCTTATACCTCTTCAACATATTGTTCTACGGACCCTTATCAAACTCCATCAATTAATGTTGTCGGAGGAACATTTGTTGGAACAGCTGGATTAATAATCAATGGAACGACTGGTGAAATAGATGTTGCTGCAACACCGTTTGGAACATATGATGTTACCTATACAACGAACGGAACATGTGTAAATGATTCAACAGTTTTAGTTACTATTTCAGGTCAACTGGACGCAACAATCGCAGTTTTAGGAGGTGCTCTTTGTGAAACAGATGCACTTATAACTTTGACTGCAACTGACGGTGGTGGAACTTGGTCAGGAAATGGTGTTGACGCTACAACGGGTGATTTTGACCCTCAAATGGCAGGTGTTGGAGTTCACACAATTGTATACGAAATAATAGGTTCATGTGGAGATATAGACTCTATAGATTTGGTAGTTAACCTTACTCCAAACGTATCTGTTATTGGAGATACAATTTGTGACGGATCTTTACCGGTTCTTATTGCAACAGGAAATGGAGGGACAATAAATTGGTATTCAGATGCTGGTTTAACAGCACTAGTTGCTGCAGACACAAATACATATTCTCCAGTTTTAGCAGAAGGAATTTACATATTTTATGTTCAAGAAACATTAAACGGATGTGCTGGTTCGATGGATTCAGTAAATGCAAATGTGTTTGATGTTACTGCTTCGTTTACTGCTTCCCCGGAAAGTGGAAATATTCCGTTACTTGTTGATTTAGCAAATACTAGTTCTGTTGTTGATACACTTAATGATCAATTTAACTGGGTTTTTGGAAATGGTGAAACAAGTATCGATTTTGAGACAAGCGTTACCTTTACTGAGCCTGGGACATTTACAATTTCGTTAACTGTAACGAATGAAGAAAACATGTGTTCTGATACTTATTCAGTTGATATTGTTGTCAATGGCGAGCATACGATCACTGTTCCAAATATATTTACTCCAAATGGAGATGGACAAAATGATATTTTTTCTATCGCTTCAGAAAATGTAATAACACTAGAAGCAGTAATATTTGATAGATGGGGATTACTGATTTATGAATGGAATGGTGTTAACGGAGGATGGAATGGACGTACAAAAGCAGGTATAGAAGCTAGTGAGGGAACGTATTATTACCTAATCACCTTTACGGATTTCAAAGGAGATGTTTTCAATCTTCAAGGGCCGTTTAATTTAATTAGATAGAAATGTTATGATTAGAGTTATTGTAATTACTGTCGCAGTTTTATTGTTGTTTTCTTGTGCGGAAACTGAATCAGGAAATTAAGAAAAAGAAGGGAAAGAAAAGAAGTTGTAAAGGAAGACTATGCAATTCAGGTGATTGATTCTGTTAAAGAGCACAAGGATATACATTAATTAACGTTTCTGAGGTTTATTTTGAAGATGTGGTGGTTTTTACTGAACCAACAGTTTTGTCCGTTGGAGAAGAGTTAATTATGCCAAGCGATTATTTGACAATTGATATGAAAGTAGCAACTGAGAATCACGATACGCTTGATATAGACGAGGAAGACGTTAAAGCAGGGGATAGAATATCACTTAACTATGAAATAAAATCTGAGTATAGTATGCTAGTTTATTTCGATTGTGAAACATATGGAGGAGAAGTGAAATTATACGATATAACTTCAACAACTAGTAAGGTAACTTTTGAATCATTAAAGTTAAATAAGTTCAATGAGGATGAATATATTATTCTGGCAACTTCATTTGCTATGGTAAATGAGGTTGGTGATTTAGAAGATTTTCATAGTGCTGACATGAGTATAGTTAATGATACTATAAAAAGGTCATCTGGATTTTATTTTTACGGAGTTGTAACAAAGTTATATCCGAAGCTGATAAAATATGAACAAATGAAATAGGTTTTCATTTTTTGACTTTTAGTAAAATCGAATTTCCAATTACCACTATATCCGAAAGCCCCATTGTTGCAGTTGCTATTATTGGACTTAGAAATCCAAAAGCCGCTACCGGAATTGCCAATACATTGTAAAAGAAGGCCCAAAATAAATTTTGCTTGATTGTTTTATAAGTCAGCCTACTGAGGTGGAGTGTTTCTGCTAATTTATCAATTCCGTTGGTCCCTAATAATACAACTTGTGCGGTATTTATAGAAACATCCGTTGCGTCACCAAAAGAGATGCCGACAGTAGCGCGCGCAAGAGCTGGAGCATCATTAACGCCGTCTCCAACCATTACAGTGTTTCCTTTAGAACTGTATTCTTCAACTTTAGCAAGCTTTTCTTCTGGAAGTTGCTCAGCGAAAACAGTTTTAATATTTAATGCTTGAGCAAGAGCATCGCATTTACCTTGTTTGTCGCCGCTTAGAAGGATAATTTCAATACCTTGACGGGTAAGTTCCGCTATCATTTCTTTTGCTTTGGGCTTTATTTCATCTTGGATATCTAATGTTGCCACTAGTTTATTGTTCTTAAGGATATAAACTTCATGGAGTTTGTCATCCGTTAAGTCACTCGCTATTCTATAAGATCCCACTTTCCAGTTATTACTGCTTTCATCGGTTGCCGAGAGTCCAATTCCTTTTATTTCTTCAATGTTTGATAGCGATATTGTTTTAGCTTTCTCTTTTAAATTTTCTACAATGGATTTAGCAATCGGGTGCGAACTTCTTGCTTCTATATTAAATAGTACATCAATAATCTCTTGTTCTTCACCTTCTAAAACATTTAAGGATTTAATTGAAAACTTACCTGTTGTCAAAGTTCCTGTTTTGTCAAATATTATTGTTTTTGTTTTTGCTAACTCTTCTAGAGTACTTCCTCCTTTTATTAAAATACCTTTTTTAGCAGCTCTTCCTATACCAACCATTACAGCTGTAGGTGTGGCAAGGCCCATTGCACAAGGACAGGAAATTACTAGCACCGCAATTGCTTGTAGCATACTTTGTTGTGTGCTTAAATCAAAGCCAAATTTGCTTATTAGAAAGGTTGTTAATGAAATACCAAGCACTATAGGAACAAAAATAGCGCTGATTCTATCTCCTAATCGCTGAATTTCAGGTTTGTCTTGCTGTGCATTTTTGACTAAGTCAATAATTTTGGATAGAACCGTATTTCGCCCAATAGCTTCAGCTTTAATTATTATGTTTCCATCTGTAAGTATTGTGCTTCCTACAACTTTGTGCCCTTTTTCTTTGTTTAAGGGTAGGCTTTCTCCTGATATCATGGATTCATCTATTGTTCCATTTCCTTCCATGATAACTCCATCAACAGGAATTATATCACCTGTATTTACCAATAGCAAATCACCAACTTGAATAGCATTGTAAGTTATTTCTTCGGGCTCCCCATTTGAATTGAAACGCATAGCAGTTTTGACTTGCATAGCAGATAAATCCTTAATAGCAGATGTTGTTTTGGTGATGGAGCGATGTTCGAGTAAATTACCCAATAAAACCAAAGAAACAATCGAAGCAGAGGTTTCAAAAAATAGAAAATCGTGGGTTAAAGGTGTCCCATAGAACATATATGCACCCCAACTGCTGTAGAAGAAAGCAGAAGCTGATCCAATAAAAATAAGGACATCCATGTTAGGTGCGCCGTTGCGTAAAGAGGATAATCCACTTTTTCCAAAGTGGAAAACCCCTAAAATAAAAACGGGAAAGGCTAAACAAACCTGCAAAATGGGATTTTGCATAAACGAATCATGTGGTAAAAACATGTGTGTTATTAACGGAAGGGTAAAGATTAAGCTGAACCAAAACTTTTTTTCGATGGATGAAAGTCCTTGCTTTTCATTTTTGTCATGTTCTCGAATACGCGATTTGTAACCGATTTGCGTAATTCCTTTTGCAATTTCATCTGCCGAAATTGATTTAGGAGCAATAAAAGAAGCTTCACCTAATGCAAAATTGACTTTAATGTCATCGGCACCTAGTTTTTTCAATTGGTTTTCAACTCCAATAGCGCAATTGGCACAGGTCATGCCCTCAACATCGAGTATAGTTGCTGTCTTTTCTTTATTGGCTTCAATCATTCTAGTGCTAAGGTACGAACTTTAATAGAGTCAAAATGTATTTAATATTCCCAATTACTATATTCTTGATGCTTTTCTTTCATAATTTCAAATAGCCAAACCATTCTGTCTAAAAACCACATTTTTCCGGCGTAGATCAATACCATCCCTAGAAGGGTAGTCCAAAAATGAAAGTTGTACAATCCATAAATAAGAAAAGGTAAACCCAATCCATTAATGGTGTTTAATAGCCCAGCCATAAATGCATAATCTTTAGGAATCGGAATCTTTCTAAGGTTGATCCAAACGCGTTCCCCCAATACTGCTTTAGAAGCCCAATTCTTGGTTGATTTAGGTTTTTTGAATGCTTTTGGATTAAGAATTAACCAAATAACGAGTATCCCTGCAATTATCCAAGCATACCAGCTAATCCAAACTCTGCTCCATATGGCAAATACTAAAACAGGTAGCGTTATCATTCGGGTCCATACACTTAATGGGTTTGCATGTTTTTCCCATGTTTCATCTTTCATGTTAAGCAATCCCATATTTTAGTTGTTGATTAAGTTTATTCATTTCTTATAACGCTAAGGCACCATAACAATAGGTGCTTTTAAATCGCCCTATAAAAACATAGATTGGGGGTTAGCTAAAAGCTCTTTTTAATTCTTAAAGTTAATCAATTCTTATACTTCTTGTAAATCCACCATCCGGCATATATCATTACGCCTTGCACGGAAATCCTCACTAAAGCTATTGTTTTAGTGCCAATGAAGGGTTCTTCTTTGAGCATATCCCATACGTGAATTGGCAGGAAAATAATCATCAAAATCATAAAACCGAGTCCGCCATACTTTCTAAACTTCGGAATTATCAAAGCAAGACCAATGGCTACTTCAGCTATTATAGCGAATAAATGTGCTGTAAATTCTGGAATAAAACTCGGAATTAGTGCTGAATACATTTCAGGATAGGCAACATGGCCAACAGCTCCTAAAATCATAGCTGTAGCGATAAATATTAAGATGATTTTCTTCATTGTTTTAAATTGAGATGAAGGTAAGTAAGATTAATTACTTCACAAATAATATTTTGGGTAACAACATTATGGGATTACAATTCCATTTATTGGAAGATTTAATCCAATTTTAATTTGTTACCCCCCTACTTGAAAATGGCACCAACTTAAGTTATATCCAATCGCTATTGGAACATACCAGAAATACAACCACTGAGATTTACACCCATGTAGCCAAAACTAATATCAAAGCAATAAAAAGTCCAATAGATTCTATATATTTACGGTAAAGACACAGTACAGATAACAAACATATGTGTGTTATCTACTTGTTGTGTTTCATTAAGAAAAACTAAATATGAGTGACATAAAAGAAATAACTGAAGCTCTGATTAAATTCAGAAATGAAAGAGACTGGGAACAGTTTCACAATCCTAAAGATCTTGCCGTTGCTCTTAATATTGAGGCAGGTGAACTTTTAGAAAACTTCTTATGGAAATCTCATGAAGAAGCAGATAAGGAAAAAGTAAAAGAGGAATTAGCCGATGTTCTTGCATACTCTTTTCTATTGGCTGAAAAATATGGATTTAATGTCAAAGATATTCTGCTCGAAAAAATCAAAAAGAATGGAGAAAAATACCCGGTAGAAAAAGCAAAAGGAACGGCGAAAAAATATAACGAATTATAATGTCTGATCTTAGTTTAGCTGTTAAACGATATAGTTTTGATGAAAAAGTATTTGAGGATATAAATGATGTTCTATATATCAAAGATTTATGGCCGGTCGTTTATATATTAAGTGATGAAAATTCTAAAGTCGCCTATGTAGGAGAAACTACAGATGCCTATTCAAGAATGAAAAGTCATCTTAAGAATGATAAGAAAAAAACATTGACCGTTGTCCATATGTTAACGAGTGGGGCTTTTAATAAATCTGCAACCCTTGATATTGAGTCAAATTTGATCAAATACATTTCAGGAGATGGCAAGTATAAACTACTCAATGGCAATATCGGCATTGCAAACCATACTTATTATCAGCAAGAAGATTTGTACAAAGGAATTTTCAAAGTAGTATGGAACAAGCTAAGAGCAGAAGGAATTGGTGTCCACTCTCTAGAATTTATTGATAATTCAGATTTATATAAATATTCGCCTTACAAAACATTGACTTTTGATCAGAGAGAAGGTTTGATGTTAATCATAGATTGCTTGTTAAATGATAAGTTTAAAAATATCATAATTGAAGGTGGGGCTGGAACTGGAAAAACAATACTTGCAGTCTTTTTATTCAAGTTGTTGCATTCAGATAATGCAGAGTTTAATTACAAAGAATTTGGAGAAGAAGAGGCCCTTTTCACTGAGAAGATCAAATCATTGAGAAAGAAGTTTCCAAGTCCCAAAATGGGTTTAGTGGTGCCCATGTCCTCTTTTCGAAGTACGCTAAAAAAAGTGTTTCAAAATGTAAATGGTCTCAAGGCAAGTATGGTGATTGGCCCTGCAGAAACTACTAAAGAAAAATATGACATTTTACTTGTAGATGAGTCGCATAGGCTAAGAAGAAGGGTTAATCTAGGAGCTTATTTTGGTGCATTTGATAAAGCCTGTATAAAACTAGGCTTAAATAAGAATGAGGCGGATGAATTGGATTTCGTAATTCACCAATCCAATAAAGCCATCCTTTTTTATGATCAGGATCAATCAATTAAGCCTTCTGATGTTAGTCTTGCAAAGTTTGAATCATTGAAATCAAAATCTACAACACGAATAGAATATTTGAAATCTCAATTTCGTGTAAAAGGCGGCAATGGTTATGTGGCATATATTGACGGCGTTTTAAGGCAAACCATAAAACCGAATAAAATTAAATTCAAATCAAAAGATTACGAATTCTATCTTTTTGATTCTTTGGCTTTGATGGTAGAAGAGATTAAAAAGAAGAACAATGAGGTTGGGCTTGCCCGTCTTGTTGCTGGCTATTCTTGGCCTTGGATTTCAAAAAAGGAACCCACTAAATTCGATATCAATATTGAGGACGTTTCGTTAAGGTGGAATAATGTTGCAGTTGACTGGATTAACAGTGATAATTCCCTAGAAGAAGTTGGCTGTATACATACTACACAAGGGTATGATTTAAATTATACTGGCGTAATTTTCGGACACGAAATATCGTATGATAAAACCAAAGATGAAATTTTTATAAAAGAAGAAAATTATTACGATAAGAACGGTAAACAATCTATAAAAGACCCAAAAGAGCTTAAAGCTTACATCTTAAACATCTATAAAACGATAATGTTAAGAGGTATAAAGGGTACTTATGTTTATGTCTGTGATGCTGAATTGAGAAATTATTTGTCACAATTTATTGAAACTTTCTCAGGAGAAGTTAAGCCATCTTTTATTGATCTTAACCCGATCATGCCTTATACTAATGCAGTGCCTGTTTACGACCTAAAAGTGGCGGCAGGAAATTTTAGTGAATTACAAATCGTTGATCATTCAGATTTTGATTGGGTGTTAGTACCGAAAGGTATAAAGGCTTCTGAAGAACTCTTTGCTTGTAAGGTAGTTGGTGAATCAATGAATAAGGTAATTCCAAATGGTGCATTATGTTTATTTAGAAAATATTCAGGAGGCTCTAGAAATGGTCAAATAGTTTTGGTTGAAAACGCCAATATCTATGATTCTGATTTTGGCTCTTGTTACACCATCAAAGAATATGAGAGTAAAAAATATGAAGATGAAAATAGTTGGAAACACCAATCCATTATTTTAAAACCATTATCGACTGATAGCTCATATGAAAACATAGTATTAGAAGATGAAGATATGTCAACATTTAAAGTAATAGGAACCTTTGAATGTGTAATAGAATAAGAACGAAAACACAACAATGTGTATAGTGCATAGCCACCCTTCGGGATGGCTCCGCCCCATACCGCAAACGTTATAAATATGTTAATCTTTAACAATAAAATTCAATTTATCGTATATTCGCATTGTACATGAAAAAAACAGCAGCAATATTTCTTATGCTAACCGTATTGATTTCTTCTATAGGGGTTTCTGTTAATACCCATATATGTAAGAAAGAAGGGGTGATTAAATCCTATTTTGTTGATTATGGAGAATGCGTATGTGAGATAGAAATAGAAGAAGCTCCTGCCCACAAATGCTGTCATAAACAAACAGTAGAAAAAACAGAACAAAAAGGATGTTGTCAGGATGAAACAGAGTTTTTCCAATTGGATTTTGATTATGTAACGCAAATAGAGAACGTTTCATTAAATCCAGATTTACTGTTTACTTCAGCTTTGATTTACAAAGTTTTTGCACCTCTTACTATTAAAGAAAATGCAAATATTATTGAATACAATCATTATTCACCACCAATTCCCGATCGGGATATTCCTGTTTTTATACAGTCTTTCTTAATTTGATTTTTATTGTTAGCTCGTAAAAAGTAGCACGCATAAGCTTTCCTCTATTGGACAGCTAGAATTTTAATAACAATAAAAATTATACAAATGAAAAATCTACTAATAATAGTACTTACTATAATCTCAACTACTGCTTTTGGACAAAAGGAAAAAAGTAAATACCAAGAAATTAACTTTAAAGTTTCTGGAGTTTGCGGAATGTGCGAAGACCGCATTGAAAAAGTGCTAGACACGAAAGGTATTCGCGTTGCGGAGTGGGATGTAGACACGCACAACTGCAAAGTAATATTTAATTCCACCTTGATAACAGAATTAGCAATACATAAATTAGTTGCTGGAGCCGGACACGACACCGATAAGGTGAAAGCGAGTAAGGAGAGTTATGATAATTTACATGGCTGTTGTAAGTATAAAACGGATGATAAGCATTAATAGCTTCTTTTTATGAAAGCTGCAGCTAAACAAGTTGTAACTGTTCTTTTTATGTTAGTTTCTTCGATTGCATTTACGCAAAAAGAAGATAAAACAATAGTTGAAGGACATGTTTACGAATTAGATTTAAAGGATTCTGTTGCTCCATTGCCTGGAGCGAATATTCATTTTCCTGGAACTACAATAGGTGTTTCTACAGATTCCGATGGATATTTCAAATTGGAGAGTTTAAACCTTTACACACAAATTGTTGTTACGTTTATTGGTTTTGAACCGGATACAATTGATATTCCTAAAAAGAATAAAATGCTTAATATAGTATTGAAAGATGGAAGCATTCTTCCTGGGGTGGAAGTACTTGTTAAAAAAGGGAATTATACAATTTCGAAATTCGATCCAAGAAACATACACACTATGAATACAGGTGAGCTAAGAAAAGCAGCTTGTTGCAACTTGGCAGAAAGTTTTGAAACTAACCCTTCCATTGATGCAAGTTTTACGGATGCTGTAACCGGCACGAAGCAAATCCAAATGCTTGGCTTATCTGGCAAGTATGTGCAGATTATGCAAGATAATATCCCTATGATTCGTGGATTATCTACTATTTATGGCTTTGAGTATGTTCCAGGAAGTTGGATTAACTCTGTGCAAGTTTCTAAGGGAACAGGTTCTGTAGTGAACGGCTATGAAAGTATGACGGGGCAAATTAATTTAGATTGGAAGAAACCTGGAAATGCCGAAAAATTGCATTTAAACCTTTTTGGTAATCAAGCTGGTCGAATGGAACTAAACTTAAATTTAAACAGAATTGTTTCGAAAAGGTGGGAATCCACGCTGTTGATGCATGCTAAATACCAAGCTTTAGAAATAGATAATAATACGGATGGTTTTTTGGATAGACCACTTGCCGAAAATTTTATCATTCATAACCAGTGGAATTATACAGGTACCATAGTACATATGGAATATGGTGTTGGCGCATTGCAATTTAATAGTCTTGCGGGGAAAGGTGTGACAGATAAACAATTAGCACAGGATAATCTGCAAAATCCATACAAAGTTTCTTCTACAACAAATAGGGGACAGGCTTTTGCTAAAATTGGCTATTTATTTCCGGACGAGCAATATAAAAGTATGGCTGTTCAGTTTTCAGGAGTTTATCACGATCATCAGTCATTGTTTGGGAACAGACAATATTTAGGAAACCAGACAAGTGGATATGCTAACTTTATTTACCAAGACGAAATTGGTAAAAAACAGGAGCAAAATTTTAAAACAGGAGTCAGTCTTGTTTACGATCTTTACCAGGAGTCACTTCAAAACAATGATACATCTATTGTTCAACAATATAACTTAGAAGAGATTGTCCCAGGTGCATATTTTGAATATAATTTACTGAAATCAAAATTAGGTCTTGTGGCAGGCGTAAGAGCTGATTATCATTCTGTTTACGGTGCTTTTATAACACCAAGAGTGAATATGCGGTATAATTTTAATGAAAAAAATGCGCTTAAAATTTCAGCGGGAAGAGGAAGAAGAACACCAAATCTAATTATGGAAAACGTAGGCTTATTAGCAACTTCTAGAAATTGGATAATAGAAAATGATGTCAACCTTCCTGGTTTCGGTTTGAAGCAGGAAAGCGCGTGGAATTTTGGTTTAGGGTTTAATCAAGATTTTGAGATTTTATTTAGAGAAGGGAATATTAATGTAGATTTTTATCATACGCTTTTTGAGAATCAAATAATTGTTGATTTAGATTACAATCCGCAAGAGGTGTATTTCTATAATTTGGATGGACAATCTTTTTCGAATTCTTTTCAAATAGAAGTAAACTATGATATTTCCAAAAGGATCGATATTCGTTTAGCGTATCGTTTTTTAGATGTTCAAAAAGATTTCAAAGTTGGAAGACTTTCAAAGCCATTGTTGGCTCAAAACAAGGGGTTTGTTAATTTATCTTATGAAACAAAAAAGAATGATAAAGAAGGGCAGTGGAAGTTTGATATTACCAGTCAGTTGGTTGGAGAACAAAGAATTCCATCAACTAGTGTTAACCCTCCTGAGTTTATTGTACCATCTAAATCCCCTTCATACATATTGTTAAGTGCTCAAATTACAAAAGTGTTTTCTAAGAAATTCGAATTTTACATAGGAGGGGAAAACCTAACAAACTTTGTTCAAAAGAATCCAATTATACAAGCTGAAAACCCTTATGGAGAGTATTTCGATAGTTCACTTATATGGGCTCCTGTTTTTGGTGGAATGGTTTATGCTGGATTAAGGTGGACAATTGAATAAAGAAACCGGCTTTAAAGAATACGCTAGTAGAATGAAGAATTCTACCTCAATAATAAAAAAGCAAAGCCTAGTTACCTTCTTTTTTTTTTATCAAAATAGATGATTAAAATAGGGAGTAAAAATAAATCAGAAATCAGCGCAAATAGCAATGTGATTGAAATTAGCAACCCAATATAAAAAGTGCTGCTGAAATCCGAAAGTAAAAAAGTCAAAAACCCAGACGATAGAATGAATGAAGTAATTATGAGTGCTTTTCCTGTTGTTAGGATAGATTTATACAATGATTCTTTACTGTTTTTAGAGCGGGGTAACTCGTATTTATAACGAACTAATAGATGAATGGTGTCATCCACAGCTATTCCAAAACCAATTGTAAATATTACCACGGTGGAGAATTTTAAATCTACGCCAATTAATCCCATTAAACCAGCAACAAATAAAAGGGGTAATACGTTTGGAATTAAGGAAATTAGAGCGATTTTTAACGATCTAAAAATAATGCCCATTAGCAATGCAACAACAAGAAAGCTAAAGGTTAATCCCTTTATTATCTGACTAGAAATATAAGCATTCGTTTTATCCATCATATCTGGCGCTCCAGTAATCCGAAAGTCAATTAAACTTATGTTTGCATCAATAAAGTCTTGTAGATTGCTGTTTAATTTACTTACTTTTCTTTGTCCCAAATCGTGAATCTTGCCTGTTATTCTGCCATTTTTATAGTCTTTTGTTAGCAGTGTGGAAATAACGTCAGCACCAATGCTTGTTGTAAAGTATTTTTTCACGTCTTTCATTTCTTTGACCGTCTTGGGTACTCTATAGAACTCTTGATTTCCTCCATTAATTGATCTGTTAATTTCTTTCGCAATTGTCATAGAGGAGTATGACATCTTTGCTCCATATACATTTTCCAAGTAAAACTGAAGAGTATCAATTTCTTTAGCTACATCGATGTTGAAAATAGTCAGGGAAGTGTCTTTAATAGAAAATCCCATTTCAAACGGTCGGATACCGGCAAACTGAGATTCAAAAAAGCGCATGTCTTTTTTTAGGGTACTTTTCTCACTTAAATCATCGAGCAAGTAATTGTTCGTCTCTAATTTATAAATTCCAATTCCAGATAGTATTAAAAGTAAGCAAGTAATAACTATTGTATGCCTTTTATATTTGAAAATAACATTGAATAAGGGAGTTAGTATTGCATCCCATTTTTTTTCTTTTTTTAAATTCCGCGTATAGTTCCTTGTTTGCGTTATATATATGGCACATGGTAATGCTGTTATAGAAACTAACCACGTTATCATTACACCAATAGCGGTTGCAATCCCAAAATTTTGGATAGGAGGAATGGCTATAAAATACAAGGATATAAACCCAATAGCGGTTGTGAGGGATGTTAAAAAGGTTGTCTTGCCAATTTTTTTTATGGTTTTTTTAAGTGCTTGATATTTATTTTTATGAATTAGATACTCTTCATTGTAACCTGTTAAAATATGAACTGAATTTGATACTCCAATAATAAACAAGAGAGTTGGCATTAAAGTCATCAATAAGTCAAGTGCTCCTATGAAAATTTGAATTAATGTTAACGTAAAAATAAGTGAAGTAAGCAAAATTAGCAATGGCGTAAAAACGCTCCAAAAGCTTCTGAATGTGAATGATAAAAAGAGTATCAATAAAAATGACGTTAAGCATGTTAATAGCTTCATTTCATTATTCATTGTATTAACGTAGTAATTTTGTGTTTTTACTTTTCCCGCAATATGAAAATCATCATAATTGAATGTTTTAAGCACGCTTTCTATCTGCTTTACTAAACTATCATTAGCTGATTTTGAAATATTAACGTCCTTGGTTATATAAATCAAAATAGAAGTGGTATCCTTTGAGAAAAAGGATTGAAAAAAATCATTTGTTTTAAATATTTTTTCTTTGTCTTCTTCTATTCTGCTTGGCTCATCTAAATGAATTACCGGAACGTTAATGTAACCAGCAATTGGTACTTT
This sequence comes from uncultured Flavobacteriales bacterium, assembly GCA_963926405.1. Classification (GTDB taxonomy): domain Bacteria; phylum Bacteroidota; class Bacteroidia; order Flavobacteriales_D; family Parvicellaceae; genus CALSMU01. The sequence continues at coordinate 5,185 of CAWUXI010000032.1, read as the reverse complement.
AATTACTTTTTTAAGTGTTGTTGGGGATACAATATTTTCAACGTGCTTAAAGCCTTTAAAGATTTTTGTTGTACTATCTATTAAATGAAGAAAATCTGTTTTAAAAATACCATTCTTGTTCTCAATTCCTATAAGAATAAAGTTATTGTCACTTTCGTAGGTATCTCTGTGCTGATGATAGTAGATTAAATCAGAATCTTCTGGATCAAAGAAGTTCTCAATATTATAATCGAACTTTAATTGTATTAATCTCGGAATAGATATAGCGATTAGTGCTATTGTGCAAAGTATAATTAGCCAAGGCCATTTCTTAGAGGGTACTATTTCTTTTTTATTATTCAATCGATTTTTTGCTGTTTTTTTTGTCTCCTTACAAACCTATTATAAATCAATAATAAAATAAATGGCCCTTTATGCCATTTTTACTAAATTCTAGCGTTGGAGCAGGAAATTTTAGAAAGCCAAAGCTACCAAAAAGTAATTTAAAGAACTTTCTTTTGTAGGTAATTTTGGATAAATCAGCATCAAAACTCAAGTAAAACTGTCTGTATCTTGTGAGGTCATCACATATAGGATTGGTTAGGCACCAATCTGCATCAATGTTTCCAGTAACCATTTCCTCGGCACCATAGCCAATAGCTACATTTAACCAGCTAGGAAAATGGGCTTCTTCTTTTAAAAAATCTTTAATATTTAGGCTTAGCCAATAGGTTTGGCCATTGTAATCTTTCAAAATTCGTTCTGTAAAATTACTGCCGAGCAAATTAGGTCGATAAGCAGCAAATTGAGTTTGATGTGTCGAAAACTTAAGTTTAATTCTTTGTTCATCCCATATAAGGTTCTGAGTTATTGCCAATGCAGTGCCGGAGGCATTGGCCAACATATCATAACCTGAAAAGCCCCATTTATCTGAATAGCCATCTAAAATCTCCACTCCAGTTAGATAAATTAATCCAAGGCTTCCGCCCCAAATAGTAGCTTTGTTTTTTTTAACTCCACTCCATTTTAAAACCTCTATACCTACAATTCCTGCATAATAAGAAGTCATAGCGTGGCCCATTTTATCTACTTGCATCCATTCTTTACCATCATCAAAAAAATGAAATTTTCCTGTATTGTAATTTTTATACCAGACTTCGTTTAGCAGTGCCAATGAGGAAATTGTTGCAATACTTTCGCTGATAATAACTGCATTTCGCCTTTTTTTTATAAGCGAATCCGGATAATCTAATGTTTTCATTTCTTGCCCTTTGCATAGTGTAGAGATGATGATAAATAGCAAGAGAGAAATGAGTTTCATACGTCTCAAATATAGTTGAGTAATTTGAATCTTTAATTTATTCAATAGAATTTTTAATAGATTGTCAATAACAATCACCAAAACTTAACGGTTTTAAAGCATTTTTTATATTATTATTGTGCGTGAATTTTTCGGAAGCAAAAGAATATATAGTTAACCGTTTGGTTAAGGAATTGCCTAAAAACCTTTTTTACCATGCTGCCCACCATACGTTTGATGTTGTTAAGCATGCGCAATCTATAGGTAAGTCTGAAGGGATATCAAATGACAAGATGTTTATTCTTTTAACGGCTGCTTATTTTCATGATGCAGGGTTTTTATTTAAGTATCAATCTAACGAGCCAGAAGCTGTTAAGTTAGCTAGAGAAGTTCTTCCTGAAATGGATTATACCCAGGAGGAGATTGACGAGATTTGTAAAATAATATTGGCCACAGATATCAAAGTTCAACCGAACACATTATTAGAGAAAATTATGTGTGATGCTGACCATGATTATTTTGGAAGGAAAGGCTATTCTCAAACAGCGGATAACCTACGAAAAGAACTAGAAGAATATGGAGATAAGTTCGGCGATAAAGAATGGTTAGAAGTCCAGATTAATTTTTTAGAAGAAAAACACCAATACTATACGGAAACGTCAAAATTAAACCGAATTCCCAATAAAAATAAAATTATAGCAGCTCTTAAGGTTGCTTTAGTTAACTCGATTTAGGAGGATGGTGTATTCTTATACTTCTTGTAAATCCACCAACCCGCATATATTATTACGACTTGCACTGAAACCCTCACTAAAGCTATCGTTTTAGTGCCAATGAAGGGTTCTTCTTTGAGCATATCCCATACGTGAATAGGCAGGAAGATAATCATCAAAATCATAAAAGCGAGTCCGCCATACTTTCTAAACTTCGGAATTATCAACGCAATACCGATGGCTACCTCAGCTATTATAGCAAATAAATGTGCTATAAATTCTGGAATAAAACTCGGAATTAGTGCTGAATAAATTTCAGGAGAGGCAATATGGCCAACAGCTCCTAAAATCATAGCTATAGCCATAAATATTGAGGTGATTTTCTGCATTGTTTTAAATTGATATAAAGGCAAATAGGGATAATTAATTCACAAATAATATTTTGTATGTGCCCTAGTTCAAATGTAAAGAATATAAATGAATTGATATAAGGCTCCTAAGTTTACTTTGGACTTAAGAATTCTATAATCAAGCATTTTCACAAAACCTTTAATGAATAAATATAGGAGAAGGGAATGGGTCCAAGGCGCTTGCAAGGTTCTTTTAGTTGGATTCTGTAATAATTTATAAAACCCAAATTGTAAATTCTATTATCAAATTTGATAATAGTTATTTTTTATTCCAATATTAATTAATGAAATAGCTATCGAGAATTAAAGTGTAGTTTTGCAATCGAGAATAATATAAAATAAATGCTTCCACCGAAAAAAGAACATCCCAAAGTTAAATCGATTTTACATCCCCGTAATAAGCACCGAGAACGGTACGATTTTAAAATACTGTCCAATGCATGCCCTGAATTAAATCAGTTTGTAAAATTGAATGATTATGGCGATGAATCAATTGACTTCTTCAATCCAGAAGCTGTTAAAATGCTAAATAAAGCATTGTTGATGCATTTTTATGATGTAGTAGAATGGGATATTCCTGAAGGCTATTTGTGTTCACCAATTCCGGGTAGAGCAGATTACGTCCATTATGTTGCAGATTTATTGGGCAGAGACAGAAAGAGTATTCCGAAAGGAAAGAAAGTAAAATGTTTAGATGTTGGAGTTGGTTCAAATTGCGTTTATCCAATTATAGGTAACAAAGAGTATGGATGGTATTTTATTGGTTCAGAAACAGATCCGGTTGCAATTGAGTCAGCAAATAAAATAATTGAAGCTAATCCATTGATAAAGGGAGTAGTTGAAATCAGGCATCAGCCAAATACGAATAACGTTTTTTACGGGATAATTAAAAATGGAGAACGAATTGATATTACAATTTGTAATCCTCCGTTTCATGCCTCTATAGAAGAAGCCCAGGCAGGAACTCAGCGTAAATTAAAAAACCTAAAAGGAAAAAAGGCTGATAACACTGTTCTAAATTTTGGAGGTCAAAATAACGAATTGTGGTGTGAAGGCGGCGAAAAGAAATTTATACATGCTATGATTCGTCAAAGTAAATCTTTTACTAATCAGTGTTTATGGTTTACAACGCAAGTAGCGAAACAAACAACATTGAAAAGTATTTATGCAGCTCTAGATTCAATCGGTGCAGCAGAGGTGAAGACAATTGAGATGGGACAAGGGAATAAAAAAAGTAGAATTGTTGCTTGGACGTTTCTTAATAAAGAACAGCAATCAAATTGGTTTAATCCAAAAAAATAGTTAGTCAGAAACGACACAGGTATTGCCCATGCAATTGGGTTTTTCCTTTTTTTTTAAAAAGAAACAAACTAAGAAAGTTATTGAAGTTTTATTGAAAACAAAAGCTAATGTATGGCTTAAAGATTATGGTTATAGCTTAACTTTGTCCAACTTTTAACCTAAGTAGATGTACGATAAAAACCACCGTAGAGAAGTAATGCTTAAAATTGGAGAATCCATGGATGAATTGATGGATAAATTTTTAATTTCTCCAGATAAAAATTGGCAACCAACAGACATGCTTCCTAATTCGAATAATCCAAACTTCCTGGACGAAGTTAAAGAATTGCAAGAGTTGTCAATGGAAATAGATTACGACTTGTTCGCTGTGTTAATTGGCGATACCATTACAGAAGAAGCACTCCCCACTTATCAATCTTGGTTGATGGGGTTAGATGGCGTTGATCAAGGTGAAAGAAAAGGATGGACTCAATGGATTAGAGCTTGGACTGCAGAAGAAAATAGACACGGTGATATGTTGAACAAATACCTCTATTTGAGTGGAAGGGTTAACATGAAAGAAATGGAGATTTCTACACAGTATTTAATAGGTGATGGTTTTGAAATTCATACTGCTACAGATCCATACAAGAATTTTGTTTATACGAGTTTTCAAGAAATCGCCACGAACGTTTCACATCGAAGAGTAGGAGAGTTTGTTAAAAAGCAAGGAAATAATCAATTAGCAAAAATGTGCGCTTTTGTTGCAGCTGATGAAGCGCGACATGGTAGCGCTTATAAAGAGTTTGTTCGCCGTATATTTGAATTAGATCCAAGTGAAATGATGCTTGCATTTCAGTTCATGATGAAAAAGAAAATTACTATGCCTGCTCATTTTTTAAGAGAATCAGGAGAGGGCATAGGAGACGTCTATACTTATTTTTCAGAAGCAGCCCAGAGGGCAAAAGTGTACACCTCTAATGATTATATTGAGATATTAAGATCATTGTTGAAAGATTGGGATATTACGAATATTAAAGGATTGAATGATAAAGCTGAAAGAGCACGAGATTACGTAATGGCCTTGCCTGATAGGTTACAGAGAGTTTCTGAAAGGACAATGATGCCAAAAAAACAGCACAGTTTTAAATGGCTTATGCGCTAATTTTAATACTTATCTTGATTTGTGTTTCCTATAGTCTTTAATGAAAGGTCCAAAATCTCATTGCTTACTAACCATTTATTAAGTTTTGTAGAGGATTTGTCAAAGAAATGAATCCAAGTTCGATAAAATTATTTTTTTGATGCAGCGAAAACCCAATAGTTTATTTCTTTGCAAATTTTTATTTTTCATACAGGGTTTTTTATATAACCAAATTGGTTAAGGGGTGTTCTAATAATTCATTCGCATCAAAATTCACATAGCTTTTTATAGACAATGAAAATCTCATCTTACTATCTGGATAATAAGATGAAGTTTGAAGCGGTATATGAAAAACTAT
>CAWUXI010000031.1:0-22698 GCA_963926405.1 uncultured Flavobacteriales bacterium | reverse complement strand
CATTGCATTATCATAAGAAGATAAATCGGGTAGATTGGGAAGGTTGAGTATTCTATAGGTATGGTTATTTACTTTGGTAGAATTAGATTCTACAACGTTAACCTGCGAGTATACATCAATAGATATTGTTGATATGATACTTATTAGCAATAGAATTCGAAAATATTTATTTTTCATTTATCAGTTTTTTTTTCCTAACGCGAAAAAGGAACGACTATTCGCTCCATAATTTCCCGCTAATTTAATATATATCTATTTTAAAAGCAATATTGCTCCTTTGTATTGTTCTGTTATTCCTTTTTCGTTCGTCAATTTCACTACCCAAACATAACTTCCTTCAGTACATTTTGTTCCGGCTTTTTGATTTGTTCCATCCCAAGGTTGGTTAATATTTTTAGTGTCGTAAATTAATCCTTCAGTCTGGCTGTAAACAGTCATTGTAAAACTTCCATTTAAACGGTTAAGTGCCGCAGGTAAGAAGTAATCATTTATTCCATCTCCATTTGGAGTAAATGAATTTGGCGCTAATAAGTTATAGTCCTCATCAATCAGAATATCTTGATTAATTGTTTTAGTGCAGCTTTCACTATTTGAAGCTGTTAATGTAACTAGGTATTGCCCTTTCGTTCTGTAAGTATGATTTGGATCTTTATCAATGGAAATCGCTCCATCACCGAAATTCCAATTCCATGAAGTTCCTTTGTCGGTAAGATTTATAAATGAAGCGTAAGGGATTCCATTTTCTTCGTTCATTTCCCAATCAAATTCTACGTTCGGTTTTGCATGAACAATTAGCAGTTGATCATTAGACCTAGTCATAATTGAATTATCAATTGTAGACCTTACTATTAAGCTAATCTTATAACTACCTGGTTTTGTAAATAAATGGGAAGGGTTTTCATTTTTGCTGTAATTACCATCATCAAAACTCCATAGGTAGTCAATGTTGTTTTGTTTTTCGGCTACAAAATCAATAGTTGTTCCTTCACAGCATTCAAAGGTATTCATATGAAATGCTGCTTTTTCAAGTATTACAACTTCCTCCGTAATAACTTTGTCTTCTTTTAAAGCGGCATCATCAGAAGGTGTAAACCCGTTTTCTTCAGAAATGGTGGTTTCTTCTGAATGTTGGGGTTTAACCTCTTTGTTGTCTGATGTTATGGTTTCACTATTACTCTTTTTATTTTCTTCTTTACGGCTAGTTTCTTCTTTATTATTAATTTCTTTCTCCGCATTAATAAAAACTGCCTTTATTTCATTGTGCTCTTCCTCCGTCAACAGAATCGCTACAGAAGATTCCTCTTTTAATATTATATCGTGGGTGTCATTTTTTTGTGGAGGGATTGCAATTGTATTTTGTTCAGTTGCAGTGTTAAAAGTAGATAAAAGATATGCTGTTCCTAAAACAGCAGCTACTGAAGCAGCTATAAACCAAGGGGAAGAATAAAATGGCTTATTCGCTTGGTTTAACTTCCTATTTAATTTGTCCCAATCACTTGAATCATAAACCGCTCTTTGGCTATCCAAAGAGGATTTAATAAGTGATTCAAAATTGTCTAATTGATTATTTTTCATAATCTATTTAATTTATCAGTAAGCATTGTTTTCATATTTGCCTTTGCTTTTGCTAAGTTTGATTTAGAAGTTCCGATATTAATTTCTAATTCATCAGCTATCTCTTGGTGAGTATAACCTTCCATAACATATAAATTGAACACTGTTTGATAGGCTGGAGATAAGCTTTGCATAGCTTCAACAATATCATTTATTGAAAGCCCTGCATATTCAGATTCACTTTCTATGTCCTCCCAGTCGTTGTCATCCTTGATTCGAGATTCATCGTCAATAAAAACTTCTTTTTTGTTTTTACGATATGTATCAATAGCTGTGTTGACGATAATTCGTCTTACCCAGCCTTCAAAGGATCCACCTACATTGTACTGTTCAATTTTTTCAAAGACCTTAATAAAACCATCCTGCAACATATCTTTTGCTTCGTCTGTGTTTCTTGCGTATCTGTAACAGACAGGAAGCATTTTACTGTAAAGCAATTCATATATCTTTTGTTGAGAAGATCTGTTTTGGGCTTTACAGCCATCCACAATTCTTGCCAGCTCTCTCTGCTCTAGTTTCATTTTAATTCTCCCTTATGACGACATTGTTTATGCATGGTTGCCAATTAATATAAGTTTTTTTTAATTGGCTATGCAACTGTTTAAATAATGGTATGCCAATTTAAAAAAGGTAAGCACAATAATAATGTAGAAAACCTTAAAAACAAGGGTTAAATTGGTTTACTTTTATTAATTTTGAGGCTCAATATTTTTGATGAATAATTATAAAAACAAAATATAATAAATATGAAAGTAACAGTTGTAGGAGCAGGAGCAGTTGGCGCAAGTTGTGCTGAATATATTGCAATTAAAGATTTTGCATCCGAAGTAGTATTAGTTGATATTAAAGAAGGTTATGCAGAAGGAAAGGCAATGGATCTTATGCAATGTGCGTCGTTAAATGGATTTGACACAAAGATTACAGGAAGTACAAATGACTATTCAAAGACTGCAGGAAGTGATGTAGCAGTTATTACTAGCGGTATTCCACGAAAACCAGGAATGACTAGAGAAGAGTTAATAGGTATTAATGCGGGGATTGTTAAAACAGTTTCTTCAAGTTTAATCGAACATTCTCCTAATGTAATAATTATTGTTGTAAGTAATCCAATGGATACCATGGCATATTTAGTGCATAAATCTACTAATTTACCGAAGAACAGAATTATTGGAATGGGTGGAGCTTTAGATAGTGCACGTTTCAAATATAGATTAAGTGAAGCATTGGATTGCCCAGCTTCTGATGTTGATGGAATGGTGATAGGAGGTCATAGCGATACGGGAATGTTGCCTTTGATAGAAAAAGCTGTTAGGAATAGTGTTCCTGTTTCTGAATTCTTATCTGAAGAACGAATGGCTCAAGTAGTTGAAGATACTAAAGTGGGTGGAGCAACATTAACAGGCTTATTAGGAACAAGTGCTTGGTATGCTCCAGGAGCTGCTGTTTCTGCATTGGTCCAAGCAATTGGATGTGATCAGAAGAAAATGTTCGCTTGTTCAGCATTGTTAGAAGGAGAATTTGGGTTAAGCGATATCTCAATAGGTGTTCCTTGTATATTAGGAGCAAATGGTATTGAGCAAATTGTTGAAATAGAATTGAATGCTTCTGAAAAAGCAAAATTACTGGAAAGCGCTGAAGGTGTTAGAAAGACAAATGGTCTTTTAGATGTGAATGCTTAAAACAGAAAAGTACATTTATTAAAAAGGGGCTAGCATAAATGTTGGCCCCTTTTTTAATGGTTAAGAATATAGATATATTATTGTTAAAATGGATCTTCTTCGTTAAAGTCAATTACAACGTGTTGTTCTCCAAACTTACTTCCTATATTAATAAAAGCACCTGCTTCTTTTACAGTGCTATCAGCAACAAATGTGCAATAGAAATAGTAGTTACCTCTTTTTAAATTGTCAAATATTGCGTCTCCAGTATTGTCTGCTATAGCAGTGTTGCCGTAGTTAGCGCTTGACCCCGGAAAGGCAGTTGCATTATACATGACTTGAACGTCTATATTTGGAACATTTACATTGCCGTTTATTACTTTGACGGTTATTTGCGCTTTGCCTCCAGTCCCCGCTTTGTATTTACTGCAGCCAGAAACAATGGCTGTAGAGATAAATAGGGATAAAATTAGTAAAGTAGATTTCATAATTAAAATATAAATTAAGGGAATTAGTAATGACACAAAAATAGATTAAAATCCTTTAATTATATAAATTAGTTACAAGTTGAGTGGCGAATTACTGTCTGTTAGTTTAATGGTTAATCGAGTAAATGTTGTGAAATCGAAAGAAAAACTGAGGTGATAAGGTTAAATCACTTTACTTTCAACTGTTTATTTATCAAGCATTTGCATCTATTTTGGGCGGGGTTAAAAAAAATATGTAACACATAACCTATATGAAAGTGAAATAATGTTGCTAATCATATTATGAAATTATATATTTGCAGCCCTAAATTTTAATGGAAATTAATTAAATTATTATATAAAATGCGAAATAAAAGCGCGATTGGGGTATTTACATTGTTGCTAGTTATAGCTTGTATTTACCAACTATCATTTACATTTTTTACGAAGGGTGTTGAGAAGGAAGCCGTAGTTGAGGCAAAGAGTCAATGGGATTTAGTGCAGTTAAGTGGAGACACTGAAATTGTATTGGGAGTTGATACAATTACTATGGAAGGAGGAAAGGAAGATGTGATGAACCATTATGAAGGAAAGTATATTTCGGAACATAGTGGGGATGCAATCTATCCATTTTTCGGAATTTCTTATCAGAAATGTAAAGATCAAGAGCTAGGTCTAGGATTAGATTTACAAGGAGGGATGAGTGTTACTTTGGAAGTTTCTATTCCAGATTTAGTTAAAAATCTTGCAGGAAATTCTCCAAAAGCATCTTTTAAAGAGCCTTTTAAGGTTGCAATGACTAATTATGGAAAAGGAGTAAGTGATGATTTTGTTGAACTATTTTTCTTAGCTTATGATGCTAGTCAATGGAAAGGGGAAACAATTAGATATTTCAATGTTGCAAATCAGGGCCATTTTCCTGCAGACATGACAAATTTAGAGATTAAAGAAAAATTAATCGCATTATCTGTTGAAGCGATAGATAAGACACAAAGAATTATTGAGGCAAGGATTAATAAGTTTGGAGTAAGTCAACCCAATATTCAAAAACAACCGTTATCTGGTCGTTTACATATTGAATTAGCGGGAGCTAAAGATATAAACCGTGTAAGAAACTTATTACAATCAACAGCAAGTCTAGCATTTTTAAATGCTTACCACAAAAACTTGGAAGGTGAATTTAAGAAATTGAATAATTCACTAAAAAACACAAGTTCTGTTGAAGAGGAAGTTGATTCAATCGGAGAAATTCAAGAAATACCTGGATTTGTTGTTTTATCTGATAGTAGTGCAAATTTGTTAACTGGATCAGATAGGTTAGCTTACGATTCATTAAGCACTGTATACGCAAGTAATCAATTAATTTTGGAACAAAAAGCAGCTAAAATGGCCTCAGATACAAGTTCTAATGATCTGAATTCTGGTAATGGTCCATTGTTTAGTAAGTTGACTTTTACGCAGCAAGGAAATGGTCCAAAAGTGGGTTATGCGAAAGCATTAGATACCGCATCAGTTTCGTTTATGCTGAAAGACCCTATTATGGCTAGCTTGGTGCCGTCGAATGTTTCTTTCCTTTGGACAAGTGAAAAAGAAAATCAAGGAGGAGATGTTAGTGCATATTCATTAATTGCTGTTCAAACAGATGGAGACTATGCAATTACGGGTGAGGATATAAAAGATGCTTACCAAGATTATAATCAAGAAAATAAGCCGTCTGTTACTGTTCAGATGAAGTCTTACGGTGCTGGAGTTTGGAAAGATTGGACCACAGCTAAAGTAGGAAGTGCAATTGCAATTATATTAGATAATCAAGTGTTTTCTTATCCTTATATTAATGAAGCAATTCCAAATGGAAGTACTATAATTAGTGGTAACTTTTCGATAGAGGAAGCTCAAGATTTAGCAAATATTTTAAAAGCAGGATCATTACCAGCACCCGCGTTAATTGTTGATGAGGCAATTGTTGGTCCTTCGCTAGGAGCGGAAAATATTAATTCTGGAATGTGGTCCTTTGTGATTGCTTTAATAATGGTATTGCTTTACATGATTTTCTATTATAGTAAAGCGGGTATTGTTGCTTCTATTGCGCTTGTTGCCAATATCTTTTTTATTCTAGGAACATTAGCTTCTATGGGGGCAGCGTTAACACTGCCTGGTATTGCAGGTCTGGTTCTTACAATAGGTATGGCGGTTGATGCTAATGTACTTATTTACGAAAGAATTCGTGAAGAGTTGAGAGCTGGTAAAGGAATTAAGTTAGCTGTAGCTGATGGCTATAAGCATGCTTATTCTGCAATTTTAGATGCTAATATTACATCGTTAATTACTGCAATTATTCTTGCTTATTTTGGTTCTGGACCGATTCAAGGGTTTGCAACGATATTAATTATAGGGGTGTTTACATCTTTATTTTCTTCAATATTTGTAACGAGATTGATTTTTACTTTCATGCTAGAGAAGAAATGGAACCTGTCATTTTCAAATAAATTGACAGCCAACTTATTTACCAATACATCGATAGGTTTTATTAAGAAAAGAAAGTTTTTCTATGTAATCTCGGCTTTGGTTATTATCGGGGGTGTTGTTTCTTTAGTCTCAAGAGGATTAGATGGTGGAGTTGAGTTTACAGGTGGTAGAACTTATAGAGTTGAGTTTACTGAAATGCCTGGACAAGGTCAGGAAGATTTAAAAGTTGCAATTGCGGCTTATTCAATTAATGAAGAAGGAATAGAAGTTCCACCTTTAGTAAAAACGGTAAATAATAAAACTACTAGTTACGAGATTACCACTAAATACTTGTACGAGGATAAAGGACAAAATACTACAAGACGTGTTGATTCCGTTTTGACCTTAGCCTTTAATCAATTTGAATTTGAAAGAGGTACAATTGCGGGAGCAACGTCTAAAACATTTGAGATTACAAACCAACGTAGTGTTGATGCGCAAATTTCAAGTGAATTAATAACAAGTTCAATAAGAGCAGTTATATTTTCGTTAATTGCAATATTTTTGTATATCGCTTTCCGTTTCAAAAGATGGCAATGGGGGCTAGGTGCATTATTGGCGATGTTCCATGATGTATTGGTTGTTCTTGGGTTGTTTTCTATATTGTACGGTTTTGTGCCGTTCTCAATGGAGATTGATCAAGCTTTTATTGCTGCAATATTAACGGTTGTTGGTTATTCGATTAATGATACCGTGGTTGTGTTTGATAGGATTCGAGAGTACATCGGGATTCACAAAAGAGATGATGCAAAGACTGTCGTTAATAGAGCTTTGAATAGTACTTTGAGTAGGACTTTAAATACTTCGTTAAGTACGTTTATCGTGTTGTTAATTATATTCTTATTTGGTGGAGAGTCAATTAAAGGATTCTCATTCGCATTAATGATTGGTGTTGTAGTTGGTACATATTCATCTTTGTGTATTGCATCTCCTTCAGTCGTTGATTTAACAAAATCAATAATGCCTGTTAGTATAGAAAAATAATAATAATAGGTATTAAATAATTTAAAAAAAGCCTTTTCATTCCGAAAGCTATCGGAATCAAAAGGCTTTTTTTGTATTTTTGAAAATAGAATGTCATTGTTATTTTTAAATAGTATTAGCGGAGGCGAAATTATCATTGTTCTATTGATAGTCTTGATGTTTTTCGGCGCTGAAAGTATTCCTAAGATTGCTCGCACAATGGGGCGTACGGTTCGACGATTTAAGGACGCTACTCAGGATATTCAGAGAGAGATTAGCGATTCAGCTAAGGATTCAGTTAAAGAGATTAAAGGTTTTGAAAACGAAATCAAAGACTCAATTGAAAACAAAAAATAGTTGGATTTTATATTACTCATATTAGGGCTCGCGGTACTAGTTGTTGGCGGGGAATTTTTAGTCAAAGGTGCGGTTGGGATTGCAAGAAATTTAGGGATTTCCCCATTAGTTATAGGGATGACAGTTGTCTCTTTTGGAACTTCTGCGCCTGAGCTATTAGTTAGTTTACAGGCTGCAGCTGAAGGAAGTCCTGAGATAGCTGTTGGAAATGTGATTGGGTCTAATATCGCCAATTTAGCTTTGGTACTTGGGTTGACCGTCTTGATCTTTCCAATAATCGTGGAGAGACAAACGAAAATAATTGATTGGCCTGTAATGATGTTGGCTACAATTTTGTTTTATATTTTCTTGTCCGACGGTGTAATTGACCTCTGGGAGGGTATAGTGTTGTTTTTGTTTCTCGTTACTTTTGTTACTTGGCTAATAATAAGATCTAGAAAAGAGTCTAGGTTAAAAATAGAAGAGCACCTAGTTAAAGAGTCTACATTGATCACTGTCGGATATTTGATGTTGGGGTTAATTGGTCTGTACTTTGGTTCGCAGTGGTTCGTAGAGGGAGCAGTACAAATAGCAATAAACCTAGGGATGTCCAAATTAGTTATTGGAGTTACCATAGTCGCTTTCGGAACCTCTGCTCCTGAGCTTGTTGCATCATGTGTAGCTGCGTACAGAAAGCAATCGGATATTTCAATTGGAACTTTGATAGGTTCTAATATTTTTAATATCATGGCCGTAATTGGTTTGACAAGTATTGTGAGTCCAATTAGATTAAAATCAGCAGACGCTAGTCAGTTTTTAACTTTTGATATGTATTGGGTTGCAGGAATTGCATTAGCGTTATTACCAATGCTGTATTTTGGTGCAAAATTCGGTAGATTGAAAGGAGTTATATTGTTAACAAGTTATGTCGTTTATATTTCAATTATCGTTTTTAGTACCTCGCTCTAAATTGCAGAAACAATAGTTAATTGTTAATTTTTATTATTTGTTTTAACAGTGCCCCTAAAAATTAGGGGGGTGTTGATAAATAAGTGCTATAAAAAAGCAGTAAAGTATTAATTTGAGGTATTTTCGCGAAAAATTTAATTTAAAATAGAGAAAATGTCCAATCAAAGATTTAAAGCACTTGATCGTTTGTTAGAAAGAAAACCTAGAGAAGTTGCGCTTCCTGATGTGAGAGTTTCAGAATATTATGGTGAAAATGTGTTTAATATTTCTACAATGAGGGAATGTTTAACTAACAAAGCCTTTAAAAGTGTTAAGAATGCTATGGAGGAAGGTATGCGAATTGATCGATCAGTAGCCGACCAAGTTGCAACCGCTATGAAAGATTGGGCAATAACAAAAGGTGTTACACATTATACGCATTGGTTTCAACCTTTGACAGGGACAACTGCAGAAAAACATGATTCCTTCTTTACGCCAATTGAAGGTGGAAAAGCGATTGAGCAATTTGAAGGACAGTTATTAGTTCAGCAAGAGCCAGATGCTTCTTCATTTCCAAATGGAGGGATTAGAAATACTTTTGAAGCAAGGGGTTATACAGCTTGGGATCCAACATCCCCTGCTTTTGTAATGGGGACTACACTCTGTATTCCAACAGTGTTTATTGCGTATACCGGAGAGTCCTTAGATCATAAAATGCCATTATTGAAGGCTTTACAGTCTATAGATGAGGCAGCTACTGCAGTTTGTCAGTATTTTGACAAAACAGTCACAAAAGTTAAAGCTAGTCTTGGTTGGGAACAAGAATATTTTTTGGTTGATAGCGCTTTATATAACGCAAGGCCAGATATAATGATGTCAGGAAGGGCTCTTATAGGTCATGCTCCTGCAAAAGGTCAACAATTAGATGATCATTATTTTGGGTCAATCCCTGATAGAGCCTTAATGTTTATTCAGGAGTATGAAGTGGAAGCTTTAAAACTAGGAATCCCTGTTACTACTCGTCACAATGAAGTCGCTCCAAATCAATTTGAATGTGCTCCAATGTACGAGGAAGCAGATTTAGCTGTTGATCATAATTTATTGTTGATGGATTTAATGGAAAAGATAGCTCGAAAACATAATTTAAGGGTCCTGCTTCATGAAAAACCATTTGCCGGGTTAAACGGGTCAGGAAAGCATAACAACTGGTCCTTGAGCACGAATACTGGGGTTAATTTATTGGCGCCTGGGAAGAATCCAAAATCTAACTTACAGTTTTTGACATTTTTTATAAATACAATTAAAGCAATCCATACGAATGCAGATATTTTAAGAGCAAGTATAGCGTCAGCGTCAAACGATCATAGACTTGGAGCTAATGAGGCTCCTCCTGCAATAATTTCTGTTTTTATTGGGTCGCAATTGACGCAAATGTTGGATAATTTAGAAAAATCTATCAAGGCTGGAAAAATGACGCCAGAAGATAAGACGGAATTAAAATTAAGTATTGGAAAGATACCACAAATATTATTAGATAATACGGATAGAAACAGAACTTCTCCTTTTGCATTTACGGGTAATAAATTTGAGTTTAGAGCGGTTGGTTCAACCGCAAATTGCTCGGCGGCAATGGTTGCTATAAATGCAATTGTTGCAAAGCAATTGATTGATTTTAAGAAAGATGTTGATGAGAGAATAAAAAAAGGAGACAAAAAAGACGAGGCTATTTTAAAGGAGCTTCAAAAGCTAATTACTGAATCTAAATCTATTAGATTTGAAGGAAATGGGTATGGTGATGAGTGGGTGAAAGAAGCAAAAAAAAGAGGGCTTTCTAATTTTATAGATACTCCCAGGGCCTTAGCTGTAATGAAAAGTAAAGGGTATGTAAATCTTTTTGAAGAGTTAAATATCCTAACTAAGAGAGAAATTGAAGCAAGACATGAAGTAGATTTAGAAAATTACATAATGAAATTGCAGATAGAATCTCGAATTTTAGGAGATATCTGTCAAACTCTTGTTATGCCTTCTGCAATCAAGTATCAAAACGAATTGATTAAAAACGTTCGAGGCTTGCATGATGTTCTTGGAGCTGATGGGAAAAAAGCCTCTAAAGTTCAAGTGAGTTTAATTTCAGAAATTTCAGATCATATCACTTTTATAAAAGAGAATGTGGATGAAATGGTAGGAGAACGAAAGAAAGCAAATAACCTAAATGTCTCCGAAGACAAGGCTGTTGCATATTGTGATATGGTAAAACCATATTTTGATAAAATTAGATATCATGCTGATAAACTGGAGATGATAATTGATGATGAATATTGGCGTTTGCCTAAATTGAGAGAGTTGTTGCTTACAAAGTAGCTAATTTTCTTGAATTTCGTTTGAGTAACTCAATATTGACTAAACTAAAGGTTAATCGCGATTTTAACGGAAAAAGAGTTATAAAACCTAGAAGGATAAAAATATTTGATTATTTTCGCAATGACTATCTATTTATATTAGTGATAGGATAAAAAATACCAATTATGAATATTGTTAGATTAATTACTTGTATTGCAGCTTTTTGTGTAATTTCAAGTGCATCTTTTGCACAGAAGGACTTCGAGAAAGATGCTAATAATGCATATGAAAATGAGTCTTACTTTTCAGCTAAAGAGCTTTATAAGAAAGCTGAAGCAAAAGCCAAACCAATTAAAAAAGCTTGGATTAACTTTCAAATAGGAGAGTGTTATAGAAACTTAATTGATCCTGCTCAAGCTCAAGTTTATTATGATAGAGCAATGAAACTTAAGTATGAAAGAACTGATCCTATCGTAATTCTTTATTTAGCTGAAGTTTTAAAAGAACAAGGAGAATATAAAGAGGCGCAAGCGCAATACGAAGAGTATTTAACAATAAAGCCTGGTGATGTTATTGCTACTTCAGGGTCCGAGTCTTGTAGAAAAGCTCAGGAGTGGAAGGACAATCCAACCAGACATGTTGTGATGGCAGAGATTCAACTAAATACAGATCATTATGATTATGCTCCTGCTTGGGGAGATAAGAAACATACGCAATTGTTGTTTTCTTCTTCAAGAGAAGGATCAACAGGTAATGAGGTAGATTTAAGAACAGGAGAGAGTTATATGGATCTTTGGATCTCTGCAAGAGATAATAAAGGGAAGTGGGGAGAGCCAACATTGCTTCCTACAACAATTAATACTGGAGATAATGAAGGTGGCGCAGTATTGGATTCTAAAGGAGATCAGATTTACTTTACTCGATGTCCTAGAGAGAAAAAGGAAAATATTGGCTGTGATATCTTTTTTGCAGAAAAACAGGGTACTAATTGGAAAAGTGCTACCATGATAGTTTTAAAACCTGAAGGTGGAGATTCACTTTCTTGTGGTCACCCAACCTTAGATAAGTCAGGAAGTTTACTGATTTTTGCTGCCGATTTACCTGGTGGACACGGAGGAAAAGATTTATGGTATGTAGAATATAATAAAAGAGATAAATCTTGGGGAACCCCTATTAATGTAGGTCCTTCAATTAATACTATAGGGGACGAAATGTTCCCTCATTTAGGAACAGATGGCACTTTATTCTTCTCTTCTACAGGTCATCATGGTATGGGTGGGTTAGATATTTTTAGAGCTGAAAATACTGCTGAAAAAAAATGGGAGAATGCAGAAAATATGAAATACCCCATTAACTCTGCAGAGCATGATTATGGAATTATTTTTGAAAGAGGTACAGAAACTAGGGGGTTTTTCACTTCAAATAGAGAAGGTGGGAAAGGTAAAGATGATTTGTACAGTTTTAATTTACCTGAGGTTCAATTTACTTTAGAAGTGTATGTTAAGAATAAAGAAACTGGTGAGCCAATACCTGGTGTTACGATTACATTGGTTGGTACTGATGGTTCTCAAGTTACTAAAACGACAGATGAAGAAGGTGTTTTTAAATTTGACGAGGAGAATGGTAAGCGATTTATCAATAAGGAAACAAATTATAATTTTGACGCAAGTAAGGATGAATACCTAGTAGCAAAAACCAGCTTATCTACAATGGGGTATGATCATGGAGTGAACTTTGTTGAAGAAATTTTTATTCAACCAGCAACTGTTGAGACTGTAATTGATTTCCCGGAGGTGCAATATGCGTATGATAAATCTGAATTATTGGTAAATGATAAAACAAATGCAAAGGATTCACTAAATAATTTATATCAAACATTAATGGATAACCCTTCAATTATTGTAGAACTCCAGGCACATACAGATTGTCGTGGAGGAGCAGCTTATAACCAAAAATTATCGCAGGCAAGGGCTCAGGCGTGTGTTGATTACTTAGTTTCAAAAGGTATTCCTGCTGACAGAATGGATGCTAAAGGTTATGGTAAAAATCAGCCAAGAGCAATTGGTCTTGAATGTGAAATGATTAATAAAATGGCAACTACAGAGGAGCAAGAAGCAGCTCATCAAAGAAATAGACGAACTCAATTTAGAGTATTAAGTTTTGATTACAAGCCTTCTGGTCCTGTTGATGGAGGGGATACAACAGAGTAATTAATGTAAAATATTGAAAAGCATCCTATCTTAATTAGATAGGATGCTTTTTTGTTTATAGATATTGTTAATTAGTATTCAATTTATTTTGTAAAGAAATAAACAGCATTAAGTATTTTTACAATTTAAAATTAAGTGTAGATATGGCAATTGAAACCAGGTATAACCAAAGAGGCGTTTCAGCAGGAAAGGAAGATGTTCATGCTGCAATTAAAAATGTAGATAAAGGTTTGTTTCCTCAAGCGTTTTGCAAAATTGTTCCAGATTATCTTACTGGTTCTGAAGATCATTGTATAGTGATGCATGCTGATGGAGCTGGCACTAAATCTTCATTGGCTTATATGTACTGGAAAGAAACAGGTGATTTGTCTGTTTGGAAAGGAATAGCTCAAGATGCATTAATAATGAATGTTGATGATTTATTGTGTGTTGGAGCAACTGATAATATTTTATTGTCATCTACTATTGGAAGAAATAAAAATTTAATTCCAGGAGAAGTCTTATCAGCAATTATTAATGGTACAGAAGAGTTGCTGTCTGATTTGGAATCATATGGAGTTTCTATTAAATCTACCGGAGGAGAAACAGCTGATGTTGGAGATTTGGTACGAACAATTATTGTAGACTCAACTGTTGTTGCCAGGATGAAACGGTCTGATGTTGTGAATAATGCAAATATTCAACCTGGAGATGTAATCGTTGGAATGGAATCATTTGGACAATCCTCATACGAAAAAGAATACAACGGAGGTATGGGCAGCAATGGTTTGACCTCAGCTCGTCATGATGTGTTTAGTAAAGTGCTGGCAAATAAATACCCAGAAAGTTTTGATCCTTCAGTTCCTGAAGAATTAATTTACTCTGGTTCAAAACAATTGACAGATACGGTTGAAAATTCACCAATTAACGCAGGTAAATTGGTGCTTTCACCAACACGTACTTATGCCCCAATCATACAGGAAATTTTATCAAAACATAGATCAAAGGTTCATGGTATGGTGCATTGCAGTGGAGGTGCTCAAACGAAAATTCTGCATTTTGTCGAGAATCTTCATATTATAAAAGATAATATGTTTAACACTCCACCTTTGTTTGATTTGATTCAAAAAGAGTCTAATACGGATTGGATGGAAATGTATAAGGTGTTTAATATGGGGCACAGAATGGAAGTCTACCTTCCTGAAGAATATGCCGAACAGATTATCAAAATTAGTAAATCTTATAATGTTGAAGCTAAAATTGTAGGAAGAGTAGAGGCATCTGACACCAAAAAACTAACAATAATTTCTGATAAAGGAACTTTTGTTTATTAAAATTCAAGTAAAGGTATGAGTGATAATAGTCTGTTGAATAAACTTGAAGCAATCTTTATTAGAAGGGAGGAGGTTGGAAAGCTTATAGTCGACCCTGATATCATTCAGGACATGAAAAGGTATGTTAGGCTTACGCAAGAGTACAAAGATTTAGAAGCTTTGGTTGATTCATATCATGCCTATAAAAATACTATTGGAAACATTGAGTCCTCAAAAGAGATTTTAAAAACGGAGTCTGATCCTGAATTTAAGGAGATGGCGAAAATGGAGCTGGATGAGCTGCAAGTAAAAAAAGAAGAGTTAGATGAAAGCATTAAATGGTTATTAATTCCAAAAGATCCAGATGACAATAAAAATGTTATTGTAGAACTGCGAGCAGGAACAGGAGGAGATGAATCTTGCATCTTTGTTGAAGATATATTTAGAATGTATGCAATGTATTTTAAGGAAAAAGGTTGGCAAAACTCCGTTATCAATTCAAGTGCTGGAACTACAAAAGGCTATAAAGAGGTTATCATAGAAGTCTCGGGAGAAGAAGTTTACGGGACGTTAAAATTTGAGTCAGGGGTGCATCGTGTTCAACGTGTGCCAGAAACAGAGTCTCAAGGCAGAGTTCATACTTCAGCAATAACAGTTGCTGTTTTACCTGAGGCCCAAGAAATTGATTTTGAATTAAACTTGAAGGATGTCAAGAAGGACACTTTTAGAGCTTCTGGTGCTGGCGGTCAGCATGTTAATAAAACAGAATCTGCGATTCGATTAACGCACCTTCCTACCGGAACGGTTGTTGAATGTCAAGACGGTCGATCGCAACATAAGAATTACGACAAAGCTTTAAAAACTCTGCGTTCTCGCTTGTATCAAGCGGAGGTAGATAAAGCGCATGCAGAACGGTCAGAACAAAGAAAATCTCTGGTTTCTACAGGTGATCGATCTGCAAAAATTAGAACGTATAATTATCCCCAGGGAAGAATAACGGATCATAGAATCAATAAAACAATGTATTCATTGTCTGCGTTTTTGAATGGCGGTATTCAGGAAATGATTGATGCGTTAAAAATGGCAGAAAATGCTGAAAAATTAAAGGCCGGAGGAGTAGAATAACAGTGAATTATTTCAAATGACAAAGCAAGAACTATTTAATCAAATAATCAAGAAGGAGAGTTTTCTTTGCGTTGGTTTAGATCCGGACCTCGAAAAAATTCCAGTACATTTACTGGAGTTAGATGACCCCATATTCGAATTTAACAAACAAATTATTGATGCAACAAAAGATTATTGTGTTGCCTATAAACCAAATTTAGCATTTTATGAATCATTAGGTGTTAAAGGTTGGGAGTCTCTTCAAAAAACAATGGAGTATATTCCTAATAATATCTTTACCATTGCTGATGCAAAACGCGGTGATATTGGAAACACATCAAGGATGTATGCAAAAACTTTTTTTGAGCATTTCAACTTTGATTCCGTTACTGTTGCGCCTTACATGGGAAATGACTCGGTCTCTCCTTTTTTAGAATTTAGCAATAAATGGGTAATACTTCTTGCTGCTACAAGCAATATCGGAGGACTTGATTTTCAGTATAAAAAAGTTGAAGGAGGTAAAAGGGTTTTTGAAGAAGTTCTAGAGAAGTCTCTTGAATGGGGGAATGAGGAAAATTTAATGTACGTTGTTGGAGCTACTAGAGCAGAAATGTTAAGCGATGTCAGAGCAATTGTTCCAAATGCATTTTTACTCGTTCCCGGTGTTGGAGCTCAGGGTGGAAGTTTGGAAGAAGTCGTTAAGTATGGAATGAATAATACTTGCGGTCTTTTAGTTAATTCCTCTCGAGGGATTATTTACGCAGGATCAGGAAATGATTTTGCATCTGCCGCCGGAAAAAAATCAAAAGAGCTTCAATCTCAAATGGCTTTTCAGCTAAAAGAATTCGGATTGCTAAAAAAGTAGTCTTATTTATTGTTGATTTAATGAATGCGTAAATAAATTACGTAGGTCATCTGTTGTTTTGTTTTTTAAAATTTTAAACGAGACATGATAGAAGACTACCTCCATTATATCTGGAAATTTGGTTTATTTAAGAAGATCGAATTAAAGACAGAAGACTGTGAAGCTCTAGAAATAGTAAATTTAGGCATTCATAATTTTGATTCAGGGCCTGATTTTTTGCAGGCTCAAATAGCAATCGACAATATTAAGTGGTTCGGAAATGTTGAGATTCATGTAAATACTTCTGATTGGGATAAGCATAAACATCAATTGGATAAAGCTTATAACAATGTAATATTACATGTAGTGTATAATCACGACAAGGAGATTTACAACCAAAAAGGGCAGTTAATTCCTACTATAGAACTAAAAGATTTATTGGATCACCATCACTATTTTGGATATGAGAGATTTATTTCGAATCAAAAATGGATTCCTTGCGAAAAGTTAATTTCAACTATTTCACAGATGAAAATTAACGCTTGGCTTGATCGAATGCTGCTGGAAAGATTGGAACGAAAATCTTTAGCGATTGAGAAAGAGCTAAGATTAACGAATGGGGACTGGGACGAAGTTTTTTATCGTTTTGTATTTCGGTATTTTGGAATGAAAGTTAACGGAAATCCTATGATGGATTTGGCAAGAAGAACTCCTTTTAAGGTGCTGAAAAAAGAGAGAAAGAGTTGTTTTGCCTTAGAAGCATTGTTATTTGGTCAATCTGGAATGTTGGAGGATGATTTGGACGATGAATATTTTTCTAAGTTAAAAGAAGAGTACTTGTTTCAAAAACAAAAATATGGACTTGTTTCTATGAATAATGTTCAATGGAGGTATTCGAAATTAAGACCTCCTAATTTTCCTACTATTAGGATTGGTCAATTGGCTATGGTGTATTCATCTCATTCTAGTTTTTTTCGATTGATAAGAGATATGGCGTCAATAAGAGCAATTAAAGAAGTATTTAAAGCGTCAACTTCTTTTTACTGGAAAAATCATTATGTGTTTGGTAAATATTCTGAAAACACAAAAAATACAGCCGGTAAGATGTTATTGGATAATATTATAATTAACACGGTGATTCCAGTTTGTTTCGCTTATGGAAAGTCTATTTCAGATCAATCTTATATTGATTATGCAATTACGCTATTGAAGGAAGTTCAACCGGAAATAAATAAAATAGCAACTAAATGGTCTAGCGTAGGAATGTCTGTTAAGTCAGCTTTCGATTCACAGGCGCTAATAGAGTTGCATGGAAATTACTGTTCTAAAAAAAAATGTTTAAATTGCAACCTAGGAGTTGCGTTACTCAATAAATAAAGTTTTATAAGTTATGATTCAATCAATACTAGATTATTTCGAAAAACGGTCGTTTGGAGTTTTTAAGTGGTGGGGAGATAAATTGGGAATGAGAGCCTCTGGAATTAGAATGTTTTTTATTTATATATCATTCCTAACATTTGGAAGCCCATTAATTATTTATTTAGTTATGGCTTTTATTCTTGAGCATAAGGGATTCTTTAAGTTTAAAAAACGAAGAAAAACTGTTTGGGATTTATAGTAAGCTTTAGTTATGTTATTAAATATTAAGTTTTTTTCTAGAGTATATTATGCCTTTATATTACTTGCATTAATAGTTATAGGTGGTACTTTGGGGTTTATGATTGTTGAGGGATGGTCACTTTTGGATTCCTTCTATCAAACAATAATAACCATATCAACGGTTGGTTTTGGAGAGGTGCATGACCTGTCAAATGCAGGTAAGCTTTTTACAGCATTTTTAATTATAACCAGTTTTGGTACCTTTGCTTATGCAATATCTTCGATAACTGCTTATATTGTGAGCGGGGATTATATAATTTACTTTAAAGATTATAAAGCATTGAAAGAAATAAATAAATTAAAAGGGCACGTCATAGTATGTGGCTTTGGAAGGGTCGGTTCTCAGGCTATTGAAACTCTAAAGGCACATGGGGATTCTTTTTTAGTCATAGAACAAAAGGATGAGGTTATCGAAGCTTTTAGACAAGATGGCAGTATTCTTTATATGCAAGGAGATGCTACTAATGATGAGTTATTGGTTAAAGCTGGGGTGATGAATGCCAAAGCACTTATTACAACCTTGCCTTCGGATTCTGAGAATTTATTTGTTGTCTTGTCCGCTAAAGAATTAAATAAAGATCTTCAGGTAATTTCTAGAGCTTCAAATAAGGCTTCGGTCAAAAAATTAAAGATTGCAGGAGCAAGCAACGTGATTATGCCCGATTCTTTAGGTGGGTCTCATATGGCTCAATTGGTATCAACACCTGATGTTGTTGAGTTTTTATATCAAATTTCCATTCAAGGAGAGAATGAAATTAACTTGGAAGAAATAGACTTTCAAGATGTTCCAGAAGATTGTAGGTATAAATCTCTGGCTGATTTAAAAAAGCAGTTTCCTGTTTGTAATATAATAGGGTACAAAAGCTCAGATGGAAACTATGAAATAAACCCTAATGACGAAACCGCGATTGTTCCGGGCAGTAAATTATTTGTATTGGGGAATCCCGAACAAATCCAAAGTCTAAATCAGATCTTTGGGATCATGCAGAAGTAATGTCAATATGAAAACAGTTTTAATTACCGGATCGAACGGTTTGTTAGGTCAGAAATTAGTTCACCAACTTCAAAAAGATCCTAATTATAAATTAATAGCTACTTCTAAAGGAAAGAATAGGATTAGTTCAGTTACTGATTTTATATATGAGCAATTAGACATTACGAGTATTCCTGAAGTTAAAGTTGTTTTTGAAAAGTACCAGCCAGATGTTTTAATCAATACAGCTGCAATGACAAATGTCGATGTTTGCGAGGAAGACAAAGAAGGTTGCTGGAAAATGAATGTTTCAGCTGTTGAATATTTACTAGTGGAATGTGAAAAACACAATTCGCACTTTATTCATTTGTCTACTGATTTTGTTTTTGATGGAGAAAATGGGCCTTATTCAGAAAGTGATTTACCGAAGCCGTTAAGTTATTATGGTGAGTCAAAATTTGCATCTGAGAAAGTTCTTCAAAAAAGCCAATACAAAAATTGGGCAATAGCCAGAACAATTATAGTTTATGGCGTTGTGGAGAAAATGAGTAGAAGTAATATTGTTTTGTGGGCAAAAGGTGCGCTTGAAAAAGGTGATCCGATTAATGCCGTTGATGATCAATTTCGTTCACCGACATTAGCTGTTGATTTGGCAAAGGGGTGTGTCCTTATTGCTGATAAAGAAGCAAAGGGAGTTTACCATCTTTCAGGAAAAGATGTAATGAGTATCTTGGAGTTGGTATATCGAGTTGCAGATTTTTTCAAATTAGACAAATCCAGTATTTCTGCAATCAAATCTATTACATTGAATCAAGCTGCTAAAAGACCTCCTAAGACTGGATTTATTTTGGATAAAGCAATTCAGGAATTAGGATATGACCCTTCTACTTTTGAAGAAGGATTAGCGATTGTTTCCCAGGAACTGGAATTGGTGAAATAAATGTATATTTTTGTGTGCATTCAAAAAAAATAAAATGAAAAAATTATTGTCTCTAGTACTATTATTGATGCCATCAATGTTGTTTGCGCAAGAAAAAGGTATTGACCAAAAGATTGATGAAGCTTTTGGAGCATATACAGGTTGGTTTGTTGATCTAATTTTCTATAGTATTCCTTTTTCAGATACGATAAAAGTTCCTTGGGTGTTGATTGTATTAGTTTCTGGAGCGGTGTATTTCACATTGTATTTTAGGCTTATAAATTTTAGAGGTTTCTTTACTGCGATTAATATTGTGAAAGGAAAGTATGATGAAATTGAATCGGGTGGAGATGATCATGTTGAGGCCTCTGAGAGTGTGCATACAGTCGATGGCGATATTACAGATACTATTCGTGTTGAACAAAGTGAGGGCCATCATGGAGAAGTCTCTCATTTTCAAGCATTAACAGCAGCGTTATCAGCTACAGTAGGTTTGGGTAATATTGCTGGTGTGGCTGTTGCTATCTCAATTGGTGGTCCTGGGGCAACATTTTGGATGATTATTGCAGGTGTTATCGGGATGGCTTCTAAATTCGCAGAGTGTACATTAGGTGTTAAATATAGAGAAATTGCTGAGGACGGGACTGTTTATGGTGGTCCAATGTACTATTTATCAAAGGGATTAAAGGAAAAAGGATTTTTGCGAGCGGGACAGGTTTTGGCAATTATTTTTGCAATAATGTGCATAGGAGGGTCTTTTGGAGGAGGAAACATGTTTCAGTCGAATCAAGCTTTTGCAATGTTAGAAAGCTATTCTCAGTCTGATATTGATTCTACTACAAACCTTTCTGAAGTTCAAGGTAGTCTGGTGTTTTATAATCATTTTGAAAATGACACATATACTGTTGGAAGAGTTACCAAAGATTCCGTTTTTTTAAATCAATTAAATGTTGAAGAAGAAAATACGGTAGGAATGACAATAGAAGGTTTTGGAAAAGACTCTATTGTCTTTGCTTCTAACATTCAGAGTAAGGTCTCTGTTTCTGATATTTTGGTAGGAACAGAAGTTATCTGTTATAAGCCTGCTGTTTTTAAAGGGGTGGTTAAGTCAGTTGGCGACTCTGTGATTATAGAGCGTGGAGATAAAACAATGGTAGTTGCGCAGAATAACTTTGTTGGAAATTCTAAAACTTCACCTTTGAGCGGTAGTGGATGGATTTTTGGTGTAATTATGGCAATTTTGGTAGGTGTAGTGATTATTGGAGGAATAAAAAAAATTGCAAGTGTTACGGATAAAATAGTCCCATTTATGGTAGTTATTTATGTCGTTTCGGCGCTGATAATTTTAGGGATTAATTATTCAGCTATTCCAAGTGCATTTGGAGAAATATTTTCTGGAGCATTTACAGGTTTAGGCATTGCAGGCGGGTTTTTTGGAGTGTTGATTCAAGGGTTTAGAAGAGCAGCTTTTTCTAACGAAGCAGGTATAGGGTCTGCTTCTATAGCACACGCTGCTGTGAAAACTAAATACGCAGCGAGTGAAGGTTTAGTAGCTCTATTAGAGCCTTTTATTGATACTGTTTTGGTTTGTACAATGACTGCACTTGTTTTAGTTATTAGTAATGGCGATGGAGAAATTATGACATATGGACAAGAAGTAACTCAAGGAGTAGAAGTAACTTCTAGAGCTTTTTCTGCTTCTATTTCTTGGTTTCCATTAGTGTTGACAATAGCGGTAATATTATTCGCATTTTCTACTATGATTTCATGGTCTTACTATGGATATCAAGCATGGTCTTATTTGTTTGGAAGATCAAAAAAAGTAGAATACATATATAAAGGTTTGTTCTGTTTATTTGTAATTGTTGGAGCTGCTTCGCAATTAGGTTCAGTGATTGGCTTTTCTGATGCAATGATTTTTGCTATGTTAGTGCCAAACATGATTGGATTATTCATTTTGGCTCCAAAAGTAAGAGATGAACTCAAGAAGTTTATGGATAAGATAAAAACAGTAAAAGGGAAGTAATTATTTATCTTATAGAAATATGCGGCTAAGTCTGATTTTGTTAAGCTGTTGTGCTCTATGAAAAATAACTTCAAAGATTTTTTCAATTATTCGAGTTCTGAGCGAAAAGGTTCAATAACTTTAATTATTTTGTTGTTTTTGGTATTATCTGGTTATTGGGTTATCGATGTCCTTAAGGCTTCTTCTGATATTGAATACGATAATCTCTCAGAAGAAATTAATTCTTTAACGAGTGCAGACAGTACTGAAAATAAAGAAGTTAAGGAAATACAATATTTCGAGTTTAACCCAAATGAAATTGATGAAGAATTATGGATGTTATTAGGTTTCTCAAAAAAACAAGCGCAATCCATTATTAAGTATAGAGAAAAAGGCGGATATTTTTACAAGAAAGAAGATTTAAAAAGGTTGTATGTTGTTGACGATTCTTTGTATGTTTTGTTGGAGCCTTATATAATTCTAGCGGGTAATTCAAAACCAAAATCAACCTATTCTGTAGGCAAATGTTACTTTGTTAAATTAACGGAAGACACTGTTCCTGTTTATGATGGTTTTTCTGAATTAGAGAAAATTGTTTGTAGTAAAAAGGATGGGGTCTACTCATATTATATAGGAGGTTTTCCCAGTATAGAAAGTGCAAAAGAAAGTCAGTTACAAGTTGCTCCGCTAGGTTTTAGTGCCACTGAAGTAAAACTTCTTTCATGTGATTTTGGTTTTGTGATTAATAAGAGTAAAACTGACAATAAATATAAAAAGGATGAGTTTAGTAAGGTCAATGCAACTTCTTTGAAGTCCGAATTAAATAATTTTAAAGTGAAAATAAATTCTGCTGATACTACC
>CAWUXI010000030.1:0-6823 GCA_963926405.1 uncultured Flavobacteriales bacterium | reverse complement strand
CAGGAGTCTTTATTTTACCTAGTCACTTTGAACCTTGGGGAGTTGTTACCCATGAATTTGCAGCTGCTGGTTTCCCTTTAATCTTGTCAGATAAAATTGGAGCTGGGACTAAATTTTTAGACAATGGTTATAATGGGTTCCTTTTTTCGAGTAATAATGTGCAAGAATTAAAGCAGGCGATGCTAAATGTAATAAATTTGTCTAGTGACGAATTATTGAACATGGGAATTAGGAGTATGGAAAAAGCAGAGGAAATAACTCCCACCAAATGGGCAAATACATTAATGAAGGTACTCAATGATTAATTCACAAAGGTAAATTTGAAGATGGTAGAAGGAAGTGGGTTATTGGCAAATACATTTAGGTCATTTAAAGATAATTCGGATGTCATTATTTTTGCATCTGGAGTTTCTAATTCGGGTTGTATTGATTCAGTGCAATTCAAAAGAGAACTCGATTTAGTCTCAAAATATAAGACTTCGAAAAAGTTGTTTGTATATTTCAGTACAAGTAGTATTGAAGATCCATTTTTAAAGGGGTCTTTATATATTAAGCACAAACTTGAAATAGAGTTTTATATAAAAGCTAATTTTCAAAGATATCTAATAGTGAGATTGCCAAATGTTGTAGGGAAAACGAAAAACCCAAATACGTTAATCAATTTTGTTTACAACTGTGTGCAGAGCGGAGAGAAAATTAATATTCAGTTAAAGGCTTCAAGATATTTGATTGATGTGGAGGATATATTTTCATGCTTGGATAAAGTAATTGTTAATGAAACAGATTTAAATAAGACAGTAAATCTAATAATTGCTAAAAAGTTATCGGTTTTACAAATTGTAGAATCTTTTGAGACTCATTTAGGAAAAAAAATCGAGAAAGAAATTTTACCAAATGCAGGAGGTGATTATTTATTGGAAGTAGACAGCATTTTCAACAAATATGGAATTTGTAATTTAGTGGATGGAAAAGAATATTTAGATAATCTAATGGAGAAATACTATTCTGATTGATTGCATAGTACAATAGTTACTTTGCAGAAAATGAATTATTTGCCGTGTAAAATAAAAGCATTGAGCTATCTTTGCTGATAATACTTAAACACATAAATGAATTTACTAAATGATTAAAATACTAATTACAGGAGGAGCAGGAAATGTAGGAGGCGCATTAGCAAGGAAGATGGTTCAAAATCCTGCCTATTATGTTGTGATCGTGGATGACTTAAGTACAGGTGATAAATCGAAATTACCTTCAGTAGATTATTCTAATTGGACATTTGTTTATTGTGATGTAAATAATCATCAGGATCTATCTGAAATCATGATAGCCAATAATTTTGATTATGTTTTTCATTATGCTGCTGTTGTTGGGGTTCAAAGAACCTTGGAAAATCCAATACAAGTTTTAGGAGATATTGATGGTATTAAAAATGTATTGAGTCTAGCAAAAAACACTTCAGTAAAAAGAATATTTTATTCGTCTTCTTCGGAAGTTTATGGAGAGCCCGTAGAATTGCCCCAACATGAGGAAACTACTCCTTTAAACTCCCGAGTGCCTTATGCAGTTGTAAAAAATGTTGGTGAGGCATTTTTCCGATCCTATAAAAAATCGTATGATTTAAATTTTACGATATTCAGATTTTTTAACACCTATGGACCGAATCAAAGTGTTGATTTTGTGGTAGCTCGATTTTTAGAGAAAGCATTAAAGAATGAGAATATTAGTATTTATGGTGATGGTTCACAAACAAGAACATTTTGCTACGTAAATGATAATGTAGATACCTGTATAGCGATATTGGAAAAGGAGTTAGAAATGAACGACGTCATTAATATTGGTGGAGAGGTGGTCGTAACAATTCTCGAATTAGCTAAACTGATAATTGAAGAAACAAATTCATCTTCTAAAATTATTTATTTAGATCCGCTGGAGGAAGGAGATATGACAAGAAGACAACCTGATAATTCTAAAATGCGGAAGATATTAGGTAGACCCTTGTTAACTATTCGCGAAGGAGTAAA
The DNA here is from genome assembly GCA_963926405.1 of uncultured Flavobacteriales bacterium. GTDB lineage: Bacteria > Bacteroidota > Bacteroidia > Flavobacteriales_D > Parvicellaceae > CALSMU01. The sequence goes on along the minus strand of CAWUXI010000030.1, from coordinate 4,799 downwards.
AATGATGATTACTGATCCTGTTTTCCTTAAGAACATTGGGCTTTAATAGAGGTTTTAGATAAAAGTAAGAAGATTTAGCTTCGCTGAGAAAAGTTTTCCTCCTCGGCCAAAACTAGCCAAGGGTTCACAGCTAATGTAAATTAAGGTTAGTGAGGTATATTGAAACAGAAAGCTATGTGCGGAATAAACGGAATATATAATATTTCAAAGCTTGATTCTCCACTCCAAGAGATGGAGCAGATGAATTCTAAACAAAAACATCGTGGTCCGGATGCTTCTGGGACTTATATTAATGATTTTGTGGCTTTTGGACACAGTCGCCTGTCCATTATTGATTTAGATGCTTCCTCTAATCAGCCATTTTATAGTTCAGACAACAAGTTTATACTCATCTTTAATGGAGAGATATACAACTATAAAGAAATAAGAGAAAGTTTACCCGATTATCATTTTAGAACTAATTCGGATTCTGAAGTTATTTTAGCTGCTTATCAAACTTGGGGAACCAACTGTGTGCATCAATTGAATGGGATGTTTGCATTTGCTATTTGGGATGTTGAAAAACGAGCTCTTTTTATAGCAAGAGATAGGTTAGGTATAAAGCCACTTTACATTTATGATAATAATGAAAGTATTGTGTTTTCTTCTGAGATAAGAAGTTTAATGGAATGCTCATTCGTAAAGAAGAAAATTGACAAGGATTCCTTTGTCGATTATTTACGATACAATACGGTTCACGCACCAAAAACTATAATAGAAGGAGTTAAGATGCTTATGCCGGGTCATTACATTTGGGTTAGTGACGATGAATATAAAAACGAACCTTATTGGGACATTAATAAATATCTTAACCGGAAATCAGACAAACAGTCTTACGAAGAAATTAAGGCTGAAGTAAAAGAGCGATTAACTAAATCGGTTAAAAGTAGGTTGGTAGCCGATGTTCCATTTGGTGCATTTTTAAGTGGAGGTATAGATTCCAGTGCTATCGTTGCATTGATGAGTGAAGTAAGTGATGAGCCTGTGAAAACCTTCAATATATCTTTTGCTGAGGAAGAGTTTTCTGAAGCAAAATATGCTCGGATAATTGCAAAGAAATATAAAACAGATCACACGGAGATTAAATTAACTCCTGCAGATTTTTTAGCAGAACTTCCAAGTGCATTATCGGGGATGGATCATCCAAGTGGTGATGGACCCAATTCATTTGTTGTTTCAAAAGCTACAAAAGATACTGGAGTTACAATGGCGCTATCTGGGTTGGGGGGTGATGAACTATTTGCTGGTTATGATATCTTTCCTAGGGCCGTATCTTTATTGGATAAAAAGTGGATTTATTCCTTTCCAATAGGAATTAGAAGATTAATGGGGAAAGCATTAAAAATTGTAAAACCCACAATAGCTTCAGATAAAATAGTTGAAACGATAACGCAAAAATATTTAGAGCTTCCGTTTTATTATCCAATTAACCGGCAAGTTTTAAATGATGAACTGATTTCTAAACTAACAGGTATTGGTATTCTCCCCGAAAATGCAGTTTATAGAATTGGTCTTAATAACATAGATGTGAAAGCCCCTGGCTTTAAATCTCCGTTTTTGAGTAAAGTTTCCTATATGGAAATGAATACTTACATGCAAAATGTATTGTTGAGAGATACAGATCAAATGAGTATGGCCAACTCTCTTGAGGTAAGAGTTCCTTTTTTAGACCATGAGTTGGTCGAATATGTTTACGGTGTTGCGGATGAACATAAATTCCCGTATTCTCCAAAGAAATTATTAGTAGATAGTTTGGGTGATTTATTACCAAAGGAAATTGTAAATAGATCCAAAATGGGCTTCACTTTTCCATGGGAACAATGGATGAAAAATGAATTAAAAGAATTCTGTATTAAGAATTTAACCAATCTTGTTGATAGAGAGTTGTTAGACAAGAAACAATTGTGGGATATGTGGGCAAGATTCTTAAAGGGAGATCAAAAAGCAACATGGTCTCGTTTATGGGCTTTGGTGGTTCTTGGGTTTTGGTTGGAAGAGAATGAGGTTACTGTTTAATAAGGGTTGTTAAAATCATTGTCAGTTCGAGTGATTTTCAGAATGAAATGAATGAAATTATATCGAGAATAAATGATTTTTGTTTGAAAAGCCTTTCTCGATACAATTATGATGAAAAATCAAAATTACTCGAAATGACATTTTCCTTTGATTACGGGGTCACAAATAATTTATTAATTTTACTGTATGCAAAAAACGGACTTGAGTAAATTCGATAACGCAGGGTACAATCCAGGAAATCCTTTTAAAAGGGGGGGATGGTTTTTAGTGAATGTTTGTGTCATGCAAAATAGAATGAATCCATTCAGTGGGTTGCGTGTTTTTGTTCTTAAAATATTTGGAGCCAAAGTAGGCCGTGGAGTTGTTATTAAGCCAAATGTGAATATTAAATATCCTTGGAAATTAGAAATTGGAAATAACGTTTGGATTGGTGAAAAAGTTTGGATTGACAACTTAGGAGAAGTTAAAATTGGAGATAACGTTTGTTTATCCCAAGGAGCCATGTTGTTATGTGGAAGTCATAATTATAAAAAAGTTGAGTTTGATCTGATAGTCGGTGACATCAATTTAGAAGAGGGCGTTTGGATTGGAGCTCATTCAGTAGTTTGCCCAGGAGTTAGTTGTAAATCTCATTCTATATTATCTGTAAACTCTGTTGCAGTAAAAACGCTAGAGGCATATACTATTTATCAAGGTAATCCAGCGGTAGAAATGCGTAAAAGAGAATTTAAAGACTAATGAAAGTTAGTATTATTACCATAGCTTATAATAGTGCAGAAACAATAGAAGACACTATTAAGTCTATTGTTGCCCAGGATTACTCCAATATAGAGTATATTATAATAGATGGTGGGTCTACCGATAAAACGCTTTCTATTGTAGATAAATACAAAGACTCAATTGCGACTATTATTTCAGAACCTGACAAGGGGATTTATGATGCAATGAATAAAGGTGTTCAAAATGCCACTGGAGATATTGTAGGGATATTAAACTCAGATGATATTTATGCAAATAAAAAGGTTGTTTCAAGTATTGTTCAAGCAATTGGTAATAAAGATGCTATCTATGCTGATTTAGTGTATGTAGATAGATACAATACGGATAAAGTACATCGCTATTGGAAATCTGGTAAATATAGAAGGGGAATCTTTAAAAAGGGGTGGATGCCACCGCACCCCACTTTTTTCATAAAGAAATCTTGTTACAATCAATACGGAACATATAATCTACGATTAAAGTCAGCAGCGGATTATGAATTAATGTTACGAATGCTTCATAAACATAATATCTCCGTGGCTTATTTACAAGAAGTAATTACTAAAATGAGAGTTGGTGGTCAAAGTAATCTTACGTTACTGAACAGGCTTAGGGCTAATAAAGAGGACAAGCTTGCCTGGATTATTAATGATTTGAAGCCAGGGCCATTAACGCTTATAATGAAACCTGTTCGAAAGATTAGTCAGTTCTTTAAAAAGGGTAAAAAAAGTGCATAGTTTACGCAAACTTTTCAGGCTTAGACAATGAGAAAAAGGTCTCTTTATAGGAGGACCTAAATGCTTGCCTTGTTAATCATTATCCTCTTCTTCATTATCATTCTCTTCCATAACAGGAGCAACATAAGGCGTAATGTTTAGGCCTAATTTAATAATGTCAATTTGGAAGATATCCGCATCTCCTTTGGATTCGATATCATAATAAGCACCAACATACATTGTGTTGCCATCTGCAGAAACTGAAACCGTTTTCTCTTCTTTAACCGTGTTAATTGGATACCCCATGTTTTTTGGTTTGCTCCAGGTATCACCATTTTTAACTGAGTAGTATACATCGTAACTGCCAACACTTTCCTCATATCCATTTGACGTGAAAAATAGTATCTCTCCATTTGGATGGATAAACACACATTTTTCATCTGAAAGTGTATTGATAGAAGGTCCTAAGTTAATAGGCTCAGACCATTCGGCTCCTTTTTTCTCCACATAATAAATATCAGCTTGACCTTGACCTCCTGGTCTTTCAGATACGAAATAAATCCTGTTCCCATCAGCGGTCATACTTGCAGAGCTTTCAAAATAAGTTGAGTTTATTTTTTTAGCAATTTTAGGGAATTTATTAAGTATTTCTTTTGGAACTCCCCATTTACCTGATTTACCTCTTTTGGAAACGTAGATGTCACCACTACGAGTTGCACCAGACATTCCATCTGTAATGTTTCTGTATATAATTAAGTCACCAATTGGCGAAAAACTTAATCCGCCATCATGGTATTCTGTATTTACTTTTCCTGGTAAATTTTGTGCTTCACCCCATGCGCTATCTTTTTGACTCCATTCAGATATATAAATATCTGAATAATACATATGGTCATAATTTACATCTACCATTCCGCCTTTTGTGTCTGGCCGGCGAGAAGTAAATACCATGGACTTTCCATTTAAAGAAATACACGGAGCAAATTCAGGAGCAGAAGAATTAATGTTTTCACCAATGTTTTTAATTAATACATCCACAGGAGAAGCCATGGCAGTTTTAGCATATTCACAATGTTTTAATAATAAGTGAATATCATAATCTTCTAATTTTTTAATGTTTGGAGTAGCTGATTTGAATGCTTGATAGCTTATAATTGCACTGTCTAGTTTTCCTAATCTAAAGAAGATGTTTCCGTGCAAATAATCAACATCTTTGTCCACTGGTTTGAGAGAATCAATTGCTCCATGTAATTTAATCGCCATATCAAT
>CAWUXI010000029.1:0-3621 GCA_963926405.1 uncultured Flavobacteriales bacterium | reverse complement strand
GAATGGGAGTTAGCGGCTAGAGGAGGCAATCCAAATGCAATTTTCCCATGGAAAGGTGAAGAAATGAGAAGGACTGATAAAAAGTTCAAAGGTCAAATCAATGCGAATCATGTGAGAGGAAGAGGCGATCTTATGGGCGTTGCTGGTAATTTAAATGACAATGCTGATGTAACAGCTCCAGCAAAATCTTATTGGCCCAACGCATATGGATTGTACAATATGAGTGGAAATGTAGCGGAAATGGTTTCTGAAGATGGCAGGACGAAAGGTGGAAGTTGGGGAAGTAGAGCACCATTTCTAGAGATTAATGGAAAGGATGAATTTGAAGGTTTCACAAAAGCAAGTAGTAAAATCGGATTTAGATACTTTATTGAGGTTGTTGATTTCAAAACATTAAAACCTGAAAAAGAAATTGAATTAAGCGCTAAACTTATTGAAAGCACGCTAACCTTGATTCCCGGAGATAAAAGCTTTCTAATCAGTCAACATGAAGTGAGTAATCAACTTTACAACCTTTTTCTTACAAGTACATCGAATCAAAAATATGCAAGTGACAATAGTCTATGGACAGTGGCAATGGATTACCCTGCGTTAATTGAAAATGACTATACTTCTCACCCTAATTATAGTAATCATCCGGTAGTAAATATAACCAAAGAGGGAGCCGAATCTTTTTGTAATTGGCTCACCAAAGAATATAATAAGTTCTCTAAAAGGAAATATGAAAATTATGAATTCCGATTACCAACCGTAAAAGAATGGGAACTTGCTGCCAGAGGAGGTTTACAAGCAAGTCCTTATCCATGGGGAGGCCCATATATCCGAAATGCTAAAGGAGCAATGTTGTGTAATTACAGCCCTGCTAAAGATAGATGGATATTGGATATTGGAAACACATATTTAGTGTCAGGAATTTCCGAATCAGAACTAAGAGATGCCGCTGCCCAAGATGGATTATTAATAACAGGACCCGTAAATAGCTATCACCCCAATGCCTATGGAGTGTATTGTATGAGTGGAAACGTAGCGGAAATGGTAGCCGATTCAAATATTACAAAGGGAGGTTCATGGGGCAGTATTCCCTACTACCTGCAGATTAAATCTTCCGAACCTTATAAAGGAGCCTCACCCTGCGTTGGCTTTCGTTTTGTAGGAATTGCTATGAATGATCCGGAAACCAAGTAATTATTGCGGCATCTTACTACATAAAATAAGCTACGGAAAATTCAGCTCTGATAGGAAAGAGCAGCAAGACGTCACATAGAAATTCTAATTATTTCAATTCAATCGCTGCCAAAGTATTCATCATTAATGAAGCAATTGTCATTGGGCCTACACCACCGGGAACAGGTGATATATGAGAGCATTTTTCAGCAACATTAGCAAAATCTACATCACCTAGTAACTTGAATCCAGATTTTTTTGACGCATCTTCTACTCTATGAATTCCTACATCAACAACTACAGCTCCTGGTTTAACCATATCAGCTGTAACAAACAATGGTTTTCCAACAGCTGCAATTAAAATATCAGCAGAAGCACACACTTCCTTAAGGTTAACGGTTCTACTATGTGTAAGAGTTACAGTGGCATTTCCTGGATTACCATTTCGAGCCATTAAAATACTCATTGGAGAACCAACAATATGACTTCTTCCAATTACAACGCAATGCTTTCCAGAAGTTTCAATATTATAGCGCTTGAGCATTTCTAAAACACCATTCGGAGTAGCTGGTAAAAAAGTTGGTAAGTTTAGACACATTTTACCAATATTTTCAGGATGAAAGCCATCTACATCTTTACTAGGAGATACAGCTAGCGTTACTTTTGTTTCGTCAATATGTTCTGGTAATGGCAACTGAACAATAAAGCCATCTATGGAGTCATCCTTGTTTAATTCAGCAATCTTATTCAATAAATCCTCCTCCGATGTAGTTGCGTCCATATGAACCAAAGTAGATTCGAACCCTACTTTTTCACATGCTTTTACTTTTGCATTTACATAGGTTAAACTTGCACCATCACCACCAACAAGTATTGCTGCTAAATGCGGCGCTTTCTTACCTTCTGCTCTTAAATACTTTACTTTTTCAGCTATCTCTAACTGAATATCTTGTGCTGTTTTCTTCCCGTCTAGTAATACCATAATTTATGATTTTTGACACTAGACGTTAGTTTTCAAAAGAGAAACTCAAGTCTATTATCTCTTTTACGAAGGCATTTTACCACCCATTCCTTTCATTTGACGCATCATGTTTGCCATGTTCTTTTTGTTGGACATTAGCTTCATCATTTTACGCATATCATCAAACTGTTTCATCAGTTTATTTACATCTTGAATTGTTGTCCCACTTCCTTTGGCAATTCTTTGGCGTCTGCTTGTTTGAAGTAATTCTGGGTTTGCCCTTTCTTGGGGTGTCATTGAATTAATGATTGCCTCAATTGGAGTAAATGAATCATCATCAACTTCAACACCTTTCATTGCTTTACGCATTCCAGGAACCATTCCCATAAGGTCTTTCATGTTTCCCATTTTCTTGATTTGCTTTATTTGAGAAAGGAAATCATCAAAATCGAATTTATTCTTTTGTATTTTCTTGTGAAGTTTTTTAGCTTCTTCTTCGTCAAAGTTTTCTTGAGCACGCTCAACTAAAGAAACTACATCTCCCATACCAAGAATACGATCCGCCATTCTTTCTGGATAGAAAACATCAATTGCTTCCATTTTCTCTCCGGTACCAATAAATTTAATTGGCTTATTTACTACCGTTTTAATGGATAAAGCAGCTCCACCGCGCGTATCACCATCTAGTTTGGTTAACACAACTCCATCAAAATCAATTCTTTCGTCAAAAGTTTTTGCAGTATTAACCGCATCTTGACCCGTCATAGAATCTACTACAAATAATGTTTCCGTTGGTTGGATGGCTCTTTTGACCTTTTCAATCTCATCCATCATCTTCTCATCTACAGCTAAACGACCTGCTGTATCGACAATTACGACATTGAATCCATTGCTCCGAGCATACTGAATTCCTTTTTGAGCAATTTCAACAGGATCCGTTAAATCTCGATTTGAGTATACTTCTACACCTATTTGCTCTCCAACAACATGCAATTGGTCAATTGCAGCCGGTCGATAAACATCACAGGCCACCAATAAAGGTTTTTTATCTTTTTTAGTTTTAAGATAGTTTGCTAATTTCCCAGAAAAGGTTGTCTTACCAGACCCTTGCAAACCAGACATTAATATAATTCCTGGATTTCCTTGGTAACTTAGCTCTACATTTTCACCTCCCATTAAATCTTTCAACTCGTCATGGACAATTTTAGTCATTAACTGACCTGGAGAAATTGCTGTAAGAACGTTTTCTCCTAATGCTTTTTCTTTTACCCTAGTTGTAAAATCTTTAGCAGTTTTAAAATTAACATCAGCATCTAGCAAAGCTCTTCTAACCTCTTTTAAGGTTTCTGCAATATTTATTTCTGTTATTTGACCATGACCTTTTAATACCTTAAAGGCTCTGTCAAACTTATCGGATAAATTATCAAACATCTTCTTATGTAATTTTAATAAATGAAGTCGTTTAAAGCTGATATAATAGTTTTATCATAACTCTT
>CAWUXI010000028.1:0-12698 GCA_963926405.1 uncultured Flavobacteriales bacterium | reverse complement strand
TTGATTCGTCCAAGAAGCTGATGTCGCTGGAATTCCATTTGGTGTAATGATATTATTTAAAGTATCAAGCGGCGGATAAGTTGCATCCGGGCCATCAAATAAGAAAATTGTATCTGAAACATCCACATCCAAAGTATATCCAGTATTAATACCAAACGCAATAAAAACCTTAGACCCAGTTCCATCAGGACAAAAAGTTATTGTATGGTTTTCATTGGCTCCATACCCTCCTCCTAATCCTCCTGAATCATGAAAGTTCTGAATCGAACCGTTGTTAAAATCTGTAGAACAGGCACAATTCCCTTGTCCAGTAGATGTATAGTCAGTATCCGTAATAAGCACATCCGGCTGTGCAAAAGAAATTAGGCCAATACATGCAAAAAGAAATGTTGTTAATAATTGTTTCATTAGATAATTTTAAAAAAAGTTTGGTTACTTTAAGGTTTTAAGTATATGATCTTTCGATTTAATAACTAATAGCATTTCACTACCTTCTACTGTATAGTATTGGTAGTTATCTTGAATCAGTTCCACATCCAATTCAAAAAAGTTAATGTTATTAATATCTCTTATTTCAACTTTTCCAATAATTTCAACAGCACCTTCCTTTCCTTCAGGGAATGGTGTTATATATTGTGCATTTTCAATACAGTGAAGCAAAAACCTCATCTCAGAAGGATTCTCTTTTTCAATTTTATTTAATTCTTCAACAGAATATTTTACTAATAACCTTGAATCAAACTCAGTATTTTGCCCAAACAACATTGAACCTGAAAACATTACACTTATTAAAACAACTAGGACTTTTTTCATTCTTAACACTTTTTCAAATTATTTATCAAAACTAAACATTTCATTCTACAATATGCGGTTCTAAATGAGCTTAAAAATTGGAATCTCATCGAGGTTACTCACTATTTTCATTAGTTATTAACACATTAAAAATGGTAGTACGAAATCACTACTTTTACTGACGAAAATTAACTGGAAATAGATGCACGACACAAATTTAATTGAATTAAATAACTTTTGCTCACAGGTTAGGAGGGATATTGTAAGAATGGTTCACGCTGTTGCTTCAGGCCACCCAGGGGGTTCTTTAGGATGTACAGAATACATTACGGCACTCTATCAATCAGAAATGAATCACAACGCTGACAACTTTGATATGGATGGAAAAGGTGAAGATCTTTTCTTTTTATCAAACGGTCATATTTCCCCTGTATTTTACAGCGTTTTAGCACGTTCCGGCTATTTTGAAGTAAATGAATTAAGCACGTTTAGAAAGCTAAATACTCGACTACAAGGACATCCCACAACACACGAGGGGTTGCCAGGTGTGAGAATAGCAAGCGGTTCTTTAGGTCAAGGACTCTCAAATGGAATAGGTGCAGCTTTAGCAAAGAAATTAAACAATGACAAAGGCATCATCTACACTTTGCATGGTGATGGTGAAATCCAAGAAGGACAAATTTGGGAAGCAGCTTTATATGCAGCCGGCAACAAAGTAGACAACATCATTTCTTGTATTGATTATAACCACAAACAAATTGATGGGGATATTGACGATGTACTTCCTCTTGGAGATATAAAAGCTAAATGGGAAGCATTTGGATGGCTAGTAATGGAAATGGATGGCAATAACATGGAAGAAGTTATTACTACTTTGAGACGAGCAAAAGCGGCTACTGGAAATGGCGTTCCAATTATGCTTATAATGAAAACAGAAATGGGAAATGGTGTAGATTTTATGATGGGAACACATAAATGGCATGGTTCTCCACCTAACGATGAACAATTGCAATCTGCTTTAAGCCAACTGGAAGAAACACTAGGAGATTATTAAATTTGTTACTAATTAACCTTTTTGGAATTATTATTGAGAAGAATACCTCAAAAAAGGTAGATTTATGAAAGCAATTTATACCATATTAATTTTATTTATAGTGATTGGTATTACTCCAAATATATCATTCGGACAAGATGCAGATTCAGAAAAAATTAGAATTCTTTTTATTTTTGATGCTTCAAACAGCATGAACGCACAATGGCAAAACGGCAGTAAAATGACCATTGCCAAAAAACTACTCACAAACACTGTTGATGAACTTCGAGGAGTTGAAAACACAGAACTTGGGCTTAGAGTTTATGGTCATCAATTCAAAATTCTTCCTGGGCAACAAAATTGTGACGACACAAAACTGGAAGTGGAATTTTCACCAGGAGATGGAAATATTGATAAAATTAAAAATAAAATTAGGTCAATTGAAGCAAAAGGAACTACTCCCATTGCTCGCTCCCTTGAATACTCTGCTGAGGATTTTCCAGAATGCAGTAACTGTAGAAATGTAATTATTCTTATTACTGATGGAATTGAAGCATGTGATGAAGATCCTTGTGCGGTATCAAGAGCATTACGAGCTAAAGGAATAAAATTAAAACCTTTTGTAATAGGGGTTGGATTGGACACTAGCTACCTAGGGCAGTTTAATTGCATCGGAGAATTTTTAAGCGCTGAAACAGAAGATTCATTTAAAAGTGTTTTGGATTTTGTTGTTAGCCAAGCATTAAATAATACTACAGTACAAGTTAACTTATTAGACATGAAGAAAAAACCTTCAGAATCAGATGTTACCATGTCTTTTTACGATCAAAAAACCGATGAATTAGTTTACACATACATGCACACATTAGATAGAGACCGTAGCCCTGACACACTATCAATTGATCCATTGCATGCCTACAGACTCGTTGTACATACAACCCCTGAAGTAACTAAAGAAAATATTAAAGTTGTTGCAGGAAAACACAACATTATATTATTAGATGCACCTAGAGGTTATTTAGACCTTAAAATCCAAGGATATAATAATCTATTTACTGGGATCAATTGCATTGTTCGGAAAAGTGGAGATATGAAAACCGTGAATATTCAAACAATGAATTTTAATCATAAATATATTGTCGGAAAATACGATTTAGAATTACTTACACTTCCAAGACTATATATTAAAGATGTTGATATAAAACAAAACAGGCATACAGACATTACGATTCCAAAAAACGGAAGGGCTGTAATCAGTAAAAGTGCTGGCCCCGCGCAAATATTTGTTCTTAGGGAAGGTAAAAACGAGTGGGTTTGTAATTTAAATGATGAACCTTCACTTCAAAACATTGAATTATTGCCGGGGAAATATAAAATTGTTTTCAGGCATGAAAGATCATTCAGCACAGCGCACTCAATTGAAAAAACGTTTAAAATAGTTTCTGGCTACTCAGAAAACATAACATTATAAGCATGAAAGAATATCCAATTTTAGGAAATAACGACACACGATCAGGTTTTGGTGACGGGTTAACAGCTTTAGGTAAATCAAACCCTAAGGTAGTAGCCTTATGCGCAGATTTAACGGGTTCGTTAAAAATGAATCAATTTCAAGATGATAATCCAGAGCGATTTTTTCAAGTTGGAATTGCAGAAGCAAATATGATTGGAATAGCTGCTGGACTTACAATAGGTGGGAAAATACCATATACGGGTACTTTTGCTAACTTTTCTACAAGTAGAGTTTACGATCAAATAAGACAATCAGTGGCATATTCTAATAAAAATGTCAAAATATGTGCTTCGCATGCTGGATTGACTTTAGGAGAAGATGGTGCAACACACCAAGTATTGGAAGATATCGGAATGATGAAAATGCTTCCCCACATGACAGTTATTAACCCATGTGACTATAATCAGACTAAAGCTGCAACAATTGCTATCGCTGATCATATTGGACCTGTTTACTTGAGATTTGGAAGACCAAAAATGCCGATTTTTATTTCAGAGGATACACCTTTTGTGATTGGAAAAGCTTTACTATTAAATGAAGGAACTGATGTTACAATTGTAGCCACCGGACATTTAGTTTGGCCTGCAATTGAAGCTGGAAAAGCTTTGGCTGAAAAAGGAATTAGCGCCGAAATAATTAACATTCATACTATTAAGCCGCTAGACGAAGAAGCTATTTTGAAATCAGTTGCTAAAACTGGTTGCATTGTTACTGCTGAAGAACATCAAATAGCAGGAGGTTTAGGCGAAAGTATTGCTCAAGTTCTTTCTAGAAACAATCCTGTACCACAAGAATTTATAGCAGTAAACGACAGCTTTGGAGAAAGCGGAACGCCTGCTCAGCTAATGGAAAAATATGGTTTGGATACACCGCATTTGATTGCTGCAGTAGAGAAAGTTTTAACCAGGAAATAATCATTTAAACTAAAATAAGTAATCATTGTTATTCCAATAAATGGAATTGCCGCTTTTCAGACCCACTTATTTCCTGTATTAGGCACAAAGTATTATGTATCACTTTGTACCTAATACTTTATACAAAAAAATGAAGTTTATTAAGTTCTCATAACTTTGCTACTAAATCATTTTTTCAATAAATTACATCTTTTTCCCTTTTAAATTAAACCTTTTTCCAATACCTTGGTCTTAGAGAGTGATGCAATTATCAGACAACGAAATAGTAGCGCAGATAAAAACTGGGCAAGATACCAATAAAGCTTTTCGAGCATTAATTGAAAAATATCAAGAAAGATTGTATTGGCACATTCGCAGGATGATTATTAATCATGATGACACAGATGATGTGCTTCAAAATGTATTTGTTAAAACGTGGAAAGGTTTAGTAAATTTCAGAGAAGATTCTAATCTATACACTTGGCTTTATCGAATTGCAACTAACGAATCAATCACTTTTATTAATAAAAAGAAGAAGGAAAACAACATTTCTATTGATGATGAATCGTATCACTTACAGGCAGGACAAGCAGATTATTTAATGGACTGTGCTGAAATTCAAGAGAAATTAGAAAAAGCACTATTGACACTTCCCGAAAAGCAACGAGCTGTATTTCACATGAAGTATTATGAGGACATGAAATATAATGAAATGTCTGAGGTTGTTGGAACCTCAGTAGGAGCTTTAAAAGCGAGTTATCATATAGCTGTCAAAAAAATTGAAAATTATTTGATCGAAAATTAAACCTTTTGCAATTTTAAATGTCTTAGATACTGAATGAACAAAGAGAATGAAAATATCGAAAATAAAGAGTTAATGAAAATGGCTCCTACTCTATTTGGAATGCAAAAGGTAAATAACCTAAAAGCTCCGAAGGGATATTTTTCAAACTTAGCTGATACAATAAAAGTGAGAATTGACAATGAAGTTCCGGATGGGTACTTTGAAAACCTCGCAGATAAGGTGATAGATAAAATTGAAAAAGAAGAAACGAAAGTTATTCCAATTCAAAAAAGAAATATTACTCGTATCCTCTCTATTGCAGCTTCTATTGCAGCTATATTTATCATAGGGTTTCTTTTAAATCAAAATAATATAGAAGAAACTATAGCTTCTAGTGATAATTATTTAGAAAATTTGACGGCTAGCGAATTAGGCGAAGCAATGGACTACAATGAAATGGAAGAACTAATTTGTTATGTAGATTTTGAAGAAGATTTTAATGAAGAGTTATACATAAAAAACACTATAAAAGATATAGATCTCGATTTTACATCTGACGAGATTGACGAATACCTGAGTTCAGACTACTACCTAGATGTTGAATTTTAATTTTTAACTAAAACTAAAACTATGAAAAAAATGACATTAGCACTTCTTGTCCTCGGAACGAGTCTTGGAAGTATTGCCCAAGAAAATGGCAAAGAAGTAAAAAGAGAAAATAAAAAAGCGGAAAAAATAGCTTTCATTTCAACTAAATTGGAATTAACTGCGGAAGAAGCTGAAAAGTTTTGGCCAGTATATAATGCATCAGAAGCTGAATTCAAATTACTTAAGAAGGAACACAAAGCTGCAATGGGAGAAAAGAAGAAAATCAGTGAAATGTCTGACAATGAAGTCGAAAAACTGTTAGACAAAGGCCTTGAAATTCAGCAAAAAGAACTTGAGATTAGGAAAAAATATTTAGTGAAGTTTAAAGAAGTTTTACCAATCAAAAAAGTTGCAAAACTTACACGTATAGAACATGAATTTAGGAACAGAAATTCTCCAAAGAAAGGAGAAATGAGAGAGCTTCCACCCCCTCCGCATGGAAGCGATAGATAATAAGAATTTAAGAAAAAAAGGGAATGTAAAAACACATTCCCTTTTTTTGTGATTATATTCCTTAGCTAATTTTCTTATCTTAGCCTAAGATAATTTAATTCATGGAGCACTCTTCTATTATGGATATAACAGGTAAGTTATTATTTGCTAAAAAACTGCAAGATCAGCGTAAGATAAGCAAATTCGACAATATAAATCAAGTTCATCTTTGTTTCATGTCTATCAACACATTATCAGAAGTATCAACAAAAAACGTATAAAGTAGTACAAAGCATGACTATTGTAGCCATTCACAATCAATTCTTAGAAACAACTGGACCTTGCACAGATACTAGAAATATTTTGCTTGACAGTATGTTTTTTGCTCTTAAAGGAGGTAATTTTAATGGAAATGAATTCGCTTTAAAAGCCATTGAGGATGGTTGCAAATATGCAATTATAGATGAAAAGAAGTACGCCATTGACGATCGATTCATTCTTGTGGAAAATGTTCTTAAAGCGTTGCAAGAACTAGCTAATTATCATCGTAAACAGTTTAACATTCCCGTAATAGGAATAACAGGTAGTAATGGAAAAACGACTACCAAAGAATTAATTGGTGCTATTTTAGAAACATCTTACACGACACTTTATACAAAAGGTAATTTAAATAATCATATTGGAGTCCCGTTAACGCTGCTTGGACTAGACAAAAAGCATGAGGTTGCTATTATTGAAATGGGAGCAAATAAACCTGGCGATATTAAAGAATTAGCTGAAATATCTGAGCCAAATTATGGTATTATCACGAATATTGGCACAGCACATATTGAAGGGTTTGGCTCTCTAGAAGGCGTAATTAGCACTAAGAAAGAATTATACGACTTTATCCTAAAAGTTGAAGGTAAAATATTTATTAATCAGGAAGACAGATTATTAAACGATATTGTACCCAAGCCAGTTTCACTTATTACTTATGGAGAACAGGAGCGAAGTTATGTCCATGGTGAATTGACCAAACTCACTCCTTTTGTGTATTTTCAATGGAGAACTAGTAAATATGTTTCTCCAATTATTGAAACAAAATTGGTAGGTAAATACAATTTCACTAATTTTTTAGCTGCAATTGCTATTGGACTTTATTTGGAGGTTGATAAAAATAAAATTAATAAAGCTTTAACAGAATACAAACCCTCAAATAATCGATCTCAAGTTACTGTTACAAAAAATAATACTATAATAGTTGATTGTTATAATGCTAATCCTAGCAGTATGTTTTCTGCTTTGGAAAGCTTTAAAGAAATCGAAAACGGGAATAAAATTGCTATACTTGGAGATATGCTAGAACTGGGCGACATCTCACAACTAGAGCACCAAAAAACTGTTGACTATTTAAAAGAACATGCTTTAACAGCTTATTTAGTAGGGGCTGAATTTGAAAAAACAATTACAAATAACGCTATCTTCTCCTCTACTAAAGAGCTAATTTCTTATCTAAATTCTAATTCTATTTCAGATTCATTAATATTACTTAAAGGTTCAAGAGGAATTCAACTCGAGAAGGTTTTGGAGATGAAAAACATATAGCCTGATAAAAACCAGACTACATTGTTCTAAACATCCTACAAATATCCTAAATTTGTAGGATGACACTCGGAGAAATAATCGCATTAACATTTATTATTATCGTCTTTTCGGCAATGATTTTTATAGGCATACGCTTATTTAGATGGAATAAAAAAGATATGGCTGCGAAAATAGCTAAGAACGAGGCAAATAAAACCAAGGTCTAATACAAGGATTATGTTTGGAAATTTAAACATGAAGGATATGATGGCGAAAATGCAGGAAATGCAAGGAGCCGTTGAAGAATCAAAAAAAAGATTGGTAAATATTTATGTCAAAGGAGAGTCTCATGATGGAAAAATAAGATTCGTTTTAGACGGGAACCGAAAAGTAAAAGATGTTACTATCGATGAGAGTTTATTGGTAAAAGAAAACAAAGAGGATATTGAAGACATGCTAGTTGTTGCATTCAACAAAGCCATTGAAGATGCTGATTACGTTAATGAAAATGAAATGAAAAGTACCGCTTCTGGATTATTACCTGGAATGGGAGGTTAAATTAATTGGCTAATTATCCATATGGTGCTTCACCAACCCACTTATAGGCGATTTAATTACTTTTCCGAGCTTTACATTGTTCTTTTCAGCCACTTGGTGTAATAAATGCATAAAATGATAACCGATAGAACCCACTACGTTTAAAGGTAATTTGGAATGGTTTTCATACTTACAAATATGCTTTTTAAAAAAAGCATCGAATGCTTTTCTTACGATTTCTTGTAAATATTTTTCACTTTCAACTTCTTCTCCAACCCATTTTGCAAAGGAAGCGAAATAGCGATTTGGTAGCGCCTCTTTATAAACTCTATCTAATATCCCCTCTAAAGAAGGTTTAAATTTCATTTCAAATTTCTGTAAAACAGCAGCATCCATTTCATTGTTTAGGTAACCTTTTAAAAGCTCTTTTCCAATATAAGCTCCACTTCCTTCATCGCCTAAAACATATCCTAATGCAGGTATATTTTTAACTACTTTTTCACCATCAAAATAACAAGAGTTACTACCCGTCCCCAATATTGCAGCAATACCGGGTTGGGTTCCACATACACCTATTGCTGCTCCCAATAAATCATGTTCTACAACAATATTTGCATTTGTAAATACTGACTTTAATGCTGTTGCAATAATTTCTTTTTTATCGTCTGCAGAACAACCCGATCCATAGAAATATACAGCATCAATTTCCAATGGATTTTTGGTAATAAACTGCAGCAACAAAACATCATTAATTGTCTGCTGAACTTCTTCAGTTGTCTTAAAATATGGGTTCAGCCCTTCAGTATAAGCCTCTTGTATATTATACTTGTCAACAATTAAACGCCAGTCCGTTTTGGTTGAACCACTATCTGCAATTAAAATCATAGGCTAATATAGTTAAATTTCATTCCTTGAGCAACGAATTGAAAACAAGGAGTTTTACTCTAGATATCACAGGAGATTCCAGAAGTCCACAAGACTGTAATCAGAATCATAAATTTATTAATTACATACCACGGTATCTAGTCTAACTCCGTAACCTGCCCAAAGTCCAATTCCTCCAACAACAGAACTCGGTAAATTACCTGGAGAGGCAAAAGGACTTCCGTTAGTAGCAGCTTGATCCTCTAAAGCCCGAAGATGCAGATAAGTCAAATGATCTATAGTAGTAAATTTAATGACAACTGTATCGCCTCTCTTGAAATAACCTTCTTCCGGCCCTTCATCATCTGGCCCTTCCAAGTTCCCTACTTCACCTCTATTGTATCCTATTTCTAAAGACAATCCGTTAAGAAATTTATCATCAAAAACAGAACCAAAAGGCGCTATTGGAAATGCATCTTTCTGCATTCCAATCACATTATCGTAAGGTGCAGGGTAATTATATTTATACGTATTAATTCTTTGTGCAAACCATCTATAACTATTCCCTTCTTGTGGCGGATCGACCAATGTTCCAAATAAAAACCCTAATGAATCCAATGATTCAAATGCTTCAAAATGTGGGTCAACTAATCCAACACCCATTGGCAAATGAGTAGATGCTGTTAAGGTATCTGTCTCCGTCTCTATATATAAATTATATGTTCTTCCTTCAATACCAATTGCATCAGAGTCAAGGCTTGAGTATATACAGTAATTAAAAAACTGCAAATTTTGTTCTGGTATTCCAGTTAACTGACTAACCTGTCCTAGCAGGGAATCTGGTATGTCTGCCGAACATATTTCATTCAATGTTATTTCATTTACTCCATCATTCATCGTTACATAAGCATTGTGAATGCTCGTTCCAAAAATAGATTCTGCAGAAGTTGGCTCAAAATAACCTTGCGTTTTTGATAAAAAAACAATAGGATAATTACCAGCCTCTATTTTCCCTACTACCACAACATCTTGCTCTACTTCTGGCAAATCAAATTCAATTGCCTTTGAACATGACACAAACAGAATTCCTAAAGATATAATTACTCCTAATGATCTCATATGTTAAAATTTAAAATTCCATGTAATAGAAGGTAAAATTGGAAATAAAGAGACTTGATTTGCCCCCACATCTAAATTACCACTATTCACATCTCCACTATAATCAAAGAATAAAAAGTAAGGGTTCTTTCTATTATACAAATTGAAAACAGATAAATTCCATGTTGATATGACTTTCTTTTTCTTTTGCTCAGCATCTCCCGTTTCTATGTTTTTTATTGCTTTAAACGTTTTTCCTTTAAATGTAACTGAAATATCTGCTCTATGGTAGGCAGGTAAACGGTATGCATTTCTATCACTCCAAACCGTTATTAATCGGTTTTCGATTGGGTCATAGTATCTTTTTTCTGGTAATGTAATTGCACTACCTGTTGCATATACAAATGCAAAACCTACATTCCATCTATCCGTAATATCATATTGCATAATTACAGATAGGTCATTTCGTCTATCGTACTTCGCAGGAAACTCCCTTCCTTCGTTTATTTCTTCAAAAGTCCGCATTGTTTTAGACCAAGTATATCCTATCCAGCCGTTAAAGTCTCCTAAGCTCTTTTTTAAGAAAAATTCAGCTCCATAAGAATACCCCTTCCCAAAAGTCAATTGATTATCGATATTATCATTGATATTATCATCTGGCTGAGAGTTTTCTTTGTACTCAACTAAATTCTGCAAATCTTTATAGTACACCTCAACCGAAGCTTCGTATTTATTCTTTTTAAAGTTTCTAAAATAACCCGCGCTATATTGAATACCGATTTGTGGCTTTACTAATTCAGAGCTTGGAAACCATAAATCTGTAGGCAAAGAAACTCCAGACATCGATGCTAAATGTATGTATTGATTATTTTTTGATATTCCAATTTTCACCGAAGAGTTGTCCTTAAATAAATAACGCATTGACAAACGCGGCTCCAAACCTGTATAGGTAGAAATATGTTCACCTGAACTCCATTCCTTGGTAGAGTCTGTAACGCCTGTATTGGGATTTTTATAATAACGTTTAAATGGACCTACATGACTAAATGTAGAAAAACGAAGGCCTATATTTATCTTTAAGCTTTCATTAATTTCAATTTCATCTAACACATAAACAGAAGGTTCATACGCAATTATCTTTGTAGTGTCAAAATTGAATATCGTTTCCCCTGCTGAACCTGACACCGTAGTTGGAGTAAATTTATGACGAATTACATTCCACCCAAATTTAATTTGGTGACGAGAATTAGCAAAGTATGTATAATCCTGTTTTAATGAAAAGTCTTGTATTCCTGATTCCATTCGGAAGGTAAAATCACTTTGAGTTGCTTCAAAAGCAAAATCATAATCTGTAAAAACAGCTGTTGTGTTTACAAAGAGTTTATCACTAAACAAATGATTCCAACGCAATGATGCAGTTGCGTTTCCCCATGGAACTTTAAAATTAAGGTCTAAATTATCATCATTAAAATTAAATACATCCCTTCCAAAATACCCAGAAATAAACAATTGGTTTTTATCATTAAATCGATAATTTGCTTTAGCTGTCAAGTCATAAAAATAATAACCAGAACCTTTAAAAGCTGCTGTATCATTTATAAATGGCTCCGTTAAAACGTCGATATATGTTCTTCTCCCAGAAACAATAAAAGAAGAGGTATCTTTTTTCAAAGGACCTTCTATTGTTAATCTCGATGCAATTAAACCAATACCACCAGAAGCATGGTACTCTTTATAATTCCCATCCTTCATATTAATATCCAGTACGGAAGATATTCTACCTCCGTAATTAGCAGGCATTCCACCTTTAATCATTTTCACATTTTTAATGGCATCCGCATTAAAAACAGAGAAAAAGCCAAATAAATGAGAAGCATTATAAACAGTAGCTTCATCTAACAGTATTAAATTTTGATCCGGACCACCACCACGAACATAAAACCCTGTGTTTCCTTCTCCTCCAGAAGAAACTCCAGGTAAAAACTGGACGGTTTTAAGTATATCAACCTCTCCCATAAATGCTGGAAGCGTTTTTACACGATCCATGTTGAGGTTTATTTCTCCCATTTGGGTCCCCGTAGTGTTATTGTCAACCGCCTCAGCTTCTATTATTACCTCATCCATAATATCAGATGAAATGGTTAATTCAATATTTATCCTCAAATCGGCATCTAACTTGACTGCCTGAATCAAATCAGCATACCCAACGTATCTTGCAATAACATTATAATCCCCGGTTTCTAGCGTAAGTGAATAAAAACCATATACGTTTGTGACTACCCCTTTCCCTAATTCCTTTATGTATATACTAGAACCAATTAAAACTTCCCCAGTTCCTGCGTCTTTAATATATCCGCTGATTGTGTGTTTTTCTTGCGCTGTGTTATCAATCGAAATTGACAACAACAAACAAATACCAATTACTATTTTAATGATGTAATTCATTCGTCTCAATTGCCTTTTTAATGTTTTCTGCGACTATTTTTCTCCCAACAAAATTATAATGCTCAGTTGGCCAATCACGATCCCGAAAACAAC